>JAVBOF010000133.1:0-31954 GCA_031550915.1 Eubacteriales bacterium
TAAAAGGTGCCAGTCCAGTTCATCATCGTATTTCCATTCGATAAACTGTCCGAATTCCGCACCCATAAAAATATGCTTCTTACCCGGATGTGCAAACATGAATCCAAAAAACGCCCGTATTGTCGCAAACTTCTGCCAGTAATCGCCGGACATCTTGTTGAGCAAAGACAGCTTACCGTGCACAACTTCATCATGGGATATCGCCAGGATAAAGTTCTCGGAATATGCATACATCATTGAAAACGTCAGTTTGTCGTGATGGCTTTTACGCGCAAGGCTATCAAGCTCCAAATATTCCAAGATATCATGCATCCAGCCCATGTTCCATTTGAAATTGAAACCCAGGCCTCCTTGGTAAGTGGGACGTGTGACGTACGGCCATGACGTAGCCTCCTCGGCTATCATCAATATGCCGTCGGTAAATTCCTGAAAAATTAGCTTGTTCAGCTTTTGCAGAAAGTCCTTGCCTTCGAGGTTTTCCCTTCCGCCATATATATTACGCACCCAATCGTTTCTTTCCTCTCTGCCAAAATCTAGGTACAGCATAGAGGATACGGCATCCACCCTTAGGCCGTCTATATGATATTCCCTTAGCCAAAAGCTTGCGTTGGATATCAAAAAGCTCTGCACCTGGGGTTTTGCAAAATCAAAAACCATCGTGCCCCATTGCGGTTGCTCAGCGCGCCTGATATCCGAATGCTCATACAGCGGAGTCCCGTCAAAAACCCTCAACCCGTGCTTATCCCTCGGAAAATGACCGGGTACCCAATCCAAAATGACCCCTATGCCGTGTTGGTGCATGTAGTCTACAAAGTACTTGAAATCCTGCGGCGTTCCATGGCGCGATGTAAGCGCGTAAAACCCGGTGATCTGATATCCCCAGGATCCGTCATATGGATATTCCATGACGGGCAAAAGTTCTAGATGGGTATACCCCATATCCTGCAGATATTGGCAAACATCCTCCGCCATATCCCTAAATAGTGGCATTCCGCCCTTCCTTCGCCATGACGGAAAATGCATCTCGTATATATTTATTGGTTTATCGTAGGGCAAAGAGTTGTTTCTTTTGTTCATCCATTCTTCGTCGACCCACTCATATCCGCCAATATCCCAAAACTTCGAAGCCGTTCCGGGCCTCAAGTCCGAATGAAAGGCATATGGGTCTGCCTTCATGACCCATTCATTATCATTGGAAAGGATGGCATATTTATAATTTGAGCCGTTATGCACCTCAGATGAATCAATGCTCCAGATACCTGTTTCATTGTCTTTGACCATGGGGCACGCGTTGATATCCCACCCATTAAAATCCCCAACCAGAGTGACTTTTACAGCGTTTGGCGCCCATACAGAAAAAGAAAAAATTTTGTCTTCGGTAGAAAAATGGCATCCCAATAATTCATATGCCCTTGTACTGGTGCCTTCGGCAAATAGATATTTGTCTAGCTCTCCAGGATTCACAGCACTTCCGCCTTTGCCCAAAACTTTACATACATTATATTATAAATTCCGCAATAAACAAAGTTATCCTTCTTTTTGAAAAATAATGTTTATATTTCTTATTGATTCTCATTATACCGGCAACCACAAAAGACAATAGTACCGTCCGGTTTTTTCGTATCTAAAAAAGGGATCGGCAGGATCCCTTTTAGAAAACAATTTATCTATTTTACTCTATTCCACCTGACCCGTATCTGTTCCTGATAATCATCATATTCTCCGGCAACCCTCAATATCGCAAGTTCCTCCGCCCATGTACGATAATGTGGAAGCACATTGTCAACAAGAATATCCATTCCGTCTTCAAATTCGTTTTCCATGATCGCTCCTGCAAGCTCGTCACATGCGCTCAATACGTTCTGGGAAAGCTTTTCGAAATAATTTGGGCAATCGCTGGGTAAAAACTCTTTAAACTTATCATCTGTAACAACGATCATATCATAAAAATCTAATAGGATATCCCCCACATCCCCCTCCAACGCATCAGTATTCTGCTCGCCTTCTCCGGTAAGCCTTTGATACATATACTCGATTGCTTCTTTTCCGGTAAAAACAAGTTCAAAAGCAGATTCTGTAAAAGCCTTATAATCTTCCATTAATATGCCTCCTGTTAATATGATTTCAAAAACCAAGTTACATATTTTTTCGGTATAACTTGACCATAAATTAACTAAATTAAAGAAAATTCTGGTATATTCTTTATTATGCGCCAATTTTTATAGCTTAGCAACAAATATTTACCACTAATTTACTTAATATATATTGGCAATCTTTTATTGTTTATTGCCTAGTTACATAGTATGGTCTATAATCTTTTTATGAATAAAACAGCTAAACGTATTTATATTACAAAGACTACAGATCCTTACATCAACCTCGCCAACGAAAACAGGATATTAAGCGACGCGGCCGAAAATGACACCATACTCTTTCTTTGGCAAAATGCAAACACAGTCGTTATAGGAAAAAATCAAAATGCCTGGAAAGAATGCCGCACTCAGCTTATGAAGGATGATGGTATTCATCTTAGCCGCAGGCCGACAGGCGGCGGTGCGGTTTTTCATGATCTTGGGAATATAAACTTCTCGTTTATAATGGGCAATGGCGTTTATAATGTTGAAAAGCAGGTGGCCACGGTCATATCCGCGCTTCGCGGCCTTGGTGTTGAAGCGGAGTTTTCCGGCAGGAACGATATCGTGATCCGCGGAAAGAAGATATCCGGAAATGCCTTTATGGTTGAAAAAAATGCTTCTCTTCACCACGGGACTCTGCTATTGTGCTCAGATCTCGGCAAGCTTGCTCAATATCTGGAGGTTTCCAAGGAGAAGATAATAAGCAAAGGAATAGATTCCGTCGCTTCCCGAGTCTGTAATATTGGAGACGTGCACGAGGGCATAACAAGGGATATGCTTTTTGAGGCCATGTCGAATGCCTTCATAGAAGAATATGGCGAATGCCAGATCTGTGATATCGCCGGACTGCTGCCAGGTGCGGAGGATATGCACAAAAAGCTTTCATCCTGGGAATGGATCTATGGTCACTCCCCCAAATTCGATATTATCTTGGAAAAAAGGTTTGACTGGGGCGGCTTAGAGCTATGCCTGATGCTTGAAAACGGTATGATCAAAAATATCAAGGTATATTCGGATGCCATGGATACAGATATTATAGATTACATATCCCATATTCTAAAAGATGTCGCCTTTGATACAACCCACATGGCAAATCGCCTATTGGAAGGAAATACGGCTTTTGCAATGAACGAGCTAAGCGATATCGCCAGCTGGTTTAAAAGCCTAAAAATGTAATATATATAGTTTGTAGTTAGATTTTTGGAGGAAAAAATTTTGAAAAAAGCAATTTGTATCGTTCTGTGTGTATTGGTTGCCGGTATGGTCATCGGCGGCTGCAAGAAGAAAGAACCGGAAGCTACGGTTACCCCCGCGCCCACCGAAGCGCCGACAGCCGTTCCTACGCCTACCCTTGCTATCGTTGATTCCAGCGTCGAAAGCGCGCCGATCGAAGCGGGTGCTACCGTTGTTCCTGGCTACTCCTGCCTTTCCGGTAAGCCTTATACAGGCGATTATAAACCTTTGGTTGTTATGATAGAAAACTCTCCGGCGGCAAGGCCGCAAACCGGCTTACAGACCGCTAACGTAGTATATGAATGCCTAGCGGAAGGCTCCATTACGCGTTTTATGGCTGTATTTAACGATGAACTGTTGGACAAAGCCGGCCCTGTAAGAAGCGCCCGCCTGTATTTCATTAGTCTGGCGCATGAATGGGGCGATGCCATATACGCGCATTTCGGTGGCAACCATAACAAAAACTGTGCCGCCAATGTCTATGATTATATAAACAAGTATCCATTCAAAATGAGGATCGACGGGCTCAGCAACACCTATGGCACAATAACGAGATCCTCCGACCGCAAGGCTCCTCATAACGCTTACATCGATTTGAACAAGGCACGTGCGCTTTATGATTATCAGCCATCATATAAGCCTTTCGCCTTTACCGTCGAAGAGAATTATACTGGCTCGGTACCCGCAAAAGAAATAAGCATGAAGTTTACGTCCCGCTCCAACAATACGCAATATATATATAACGAAGAGAACAAGGTATATATGCGTTCCAGCGATGGCAAGGAGCATAAGGATACCGTTACAGACAAGCAGATCGAGGTCAAGAATGTCATAGTCGAAATGGCGGATTATAAGCTGATATATAAGGATACACATGATGCAGCCGTTATAGGTTCCGGAGAAGCTATGCTTTTCACCAATGGACAGATGATAAAGATGAAATGGTCACGCGCCGATATGAACAGCCGCACGATCTTTATCGATCCCGCGACTAATAAGGAGGTACCGCTGCAACCGGGCAACACATGGATACATGTGGTTCCAACGAGCGGATCCGTAGAATATAAGTAAATATTTAAAATAAATGTTAATTGTCGTTTTTTGTAATGATTTTTCCCAGCAGATATAGTATAGTTATTTTAGAAGATTAAGATTTGAGGATGGTTGGAGTGGCAGGCGATAAAATCAGGCCAATTGAGGAAATCGAAAAGGAAATAGAAAAAAACTCTACCGCAAACAACGGCCAGGATGTCGTGGCGACGCACAGTACAGAAAACGAAGTTACCGCCGTTGAGGCCGTGGAAGAAAAAGCCGAAGAACCAACGCTTGTAATAAAACCAAAGCTTTTGCTGGCCTTGCAATGGATCATCGGCTTGTTAGCAGGCTGCGGAATCGTTGCGTCGTTCGCTTTTATAAAAGCTCCTGCGCAAGGGTCCAGCAGGTTGGAAAATTACCTTTGGGTAATAATCTTTGCGATAATTATGTTCGGTTCGCGCCATTTCGAAAAACGCCTGAAGAAAAACCTGAACATTACTAGATTTGCTATGGCTGGCGTAGTTCTTTTGTTTGTTCTTTATATAATCGTATCCGGTAAACTCGGTGCGGTAGCTACATAAAAAGCTCTATAAACAAAGCAAAATAGAGCAACAAATCAAGCTGAAAGGGAGCGGCTCATTTATGAGTGACCGGCTCCCTTTACAATTATATATCTATTATACATCTATAAAAGACTAATGTTTTCGTATTCATATCTTTTTGTATGATCAGTTGCTGCCGACGCTTCCCTTTTATAACGCACTTAATTACTTACGGCAGTTTTACATCCTGTTTACACTTTGCCTGCATAAAAGGATTATAATTGAATAAATACATCATTTTTTTATGGATGGCTGTTTCATCTTCCATCCGCTTTAATCGGGGGTTTAAATATGGCAAAAAACAAAAGGCGGCAAAGGGCACGGATCATTGTTGTTGTGCTCATATTGATTATAGTACTTATATTTGTTGCAGTGACCGTCCTGCCGTTGTTTATACACAATGGGGCGGGAACGGGCGGAGTCAAAAGCGCCGGTTTTTTCGATATCCTGCAGGGTAATACGTATACACCACTCTCCAAAGATGAAATAACCGATATTATGGACGATACGGCGCCAAAATTGGACGATAAAAAGAAGACCGTTTTGGAGGCCGCGGTTTCGCTAGTTGGAAAGGTTCATTATTTCTGGGGCGGCAAAAGTACCGCCAAGAAATGGGATGATAACTGGGGCGAAATGCGTACCGTAGATTCGGATGGGAGTGATTCGTCTGGTACCGAAAGGCCGTACGGTCTGGATTGCTCTGGATATGTTGCATGGTGTTTCAGCCAGCTTGGCATGAATAAAACCGCAGTAGATAGGGAGATTGGCCTTGGAACATGGAAACAATGGGAACAATCCGCAGAGATAGATTGGGACGAGCTCCAGCCTGGGGATCTGGTGTTCCAGAACGAACCCAGCAAGGATAACCACGTCGGCATCTGCATCGGGTATAACGAAAAAAAACAGCCATTATTTGCCCACTGCGCTTCAGGATTTGATAACGTGGTAGTGACGACTAAAGGGGAAATATTTAAATACGCGAGGCGGCCTGCGATGTTCCAGTAATACTGTATTCAAAATATAAAGACCCGGAATCCATTTCCGGGTCTTTTTTTATATCTGGATCATTTTGTTATTTTATATACCCAATTGCCTTTCATATCCACCCATCCGCTTTCCTTTTCAGTCTGAACTCGAACGAGCTTACCGTCTGTTTCTATTATGTTCTTATACTCGTTTGTCAAAACACGTGCGCCTTTGTCATCCAGCAATATGCAGCTTCCCAGGGAGCCGTTTGTTCCCTTATCCTCGGTATAATTAGAGGACCTGCTCGCGATGATATATTTTCCCGTAAATGTTAGCGATAGATATTTCGGCTCTAACACCCACTTGCCTGCGGCATCCATTATGCCAACATTTCCTCCCGCTGCGGCAATTGTGTCCTTCGATGCTATAAAATAGCCGTTCGGGAGTATATTGATTATCCTCGCATTTAACACGCTTTTACCGCCGGATTTATCTATTATAGTCGTGTTCCCCCCGCTATAATGCGCAAGGACGTCTCCAAGCATGGCTATTTCATCACTCTTCGGCAGAGACAATACTTCTTTGCCCGCCTTGTCCATGACCTTCTGCACATCGCCATATATCATGCTGTAGCCTTCTGAAAGCACAAAGATGTTGGCATTAATTGGCTCGACTATGATCTTGCCCTTATCATCTATTATGCCATATGCGCCATTTCGAACTATTTTGCATATACCGCCGGAAAATACTCCACCCGGTTCACACCCTTCCAGCATTTCAAACAGCGGCAACCCTGTGCTGTCTATGCATATTATTCTGCCCGCATCCTCTACAAACGCTTTGTTTTCTGCAAACTCCCATGCCTTTGTATACGGCCCAAGCACATTCCTATAGCTCTCTCCCTGATAAAAATAACCGCTCGCTGTGAGCACCGTCTTAAAACCATTCTTAAACACTGCCCTATCGAGGGTTTCGCTCTTTTTGCCGTCCGGGTATATTATGAACATAGAGGCGCCTTGCCTACCATAGTATCGCTCTGCCCCGTCAAAGTAGATTTCGTCGTATTCAAAATCGCTAAGTATATATCCGTTTGAGCCAATAACTGCATATTTGTAGCCCGTACCATCCTCCGAAAGCATTCCTCCAAGGAACCAGTTGAACTTTGATTTATCCCTGTTTTCATACGAATATATGTCGTTTGGTAGGGATAAATAGTCCAAAGATGGCTTTAAAATGATGTTCCCCGCTTCGTCCATAAGCCCGTACAGCGTCCTGTCCTGCTCTCTGGATTCTATAATATAAAGCTTGCTGTCCGGCGAAAGTGTTATATCCTTTGCTTCGGGGTTTTGCTGTATACTTTTTGGCTTGGACTCCTCCATGGATTCCTGTGGGATCTCTATCACCTTTTTTGTAACGGCGGCTGTTGCCTCCGCAACGGTGGGTTCGGGCAAAGGCAAATCCTGCTGTATAGCGGTATTGCTCTGACATCCCGAAAGAAACAGAGTAAACATTATTAAAAACATGGCAAAGCACATTTTTGAAGCTTTTGATGCAATTCTAAAAAAACTTAAATTACCAGTCTTACAGAGCAACGGTTTTCCTCCCGTTTGCATATCAGATAAGTGATTATACCATAAACTTCAAATTATAGGAACGGCCAGGCTCTTGATGATAATATACATTCCGCCAATAACAAATCCGAGGGTTCGGTTATCTTCATATTTTCTGGAGAGCCTTTTGCAAACACCGGCTTTGCTGCTGTGCCCATGTTTTCAAACAGGCTGGAAACAAGCATTATATCATCGGTGATATCTGCGGCACCTTGTTTCTCGCAATGCTCATGCGCGCGCAGTATCAACCCAAGGCGAAAGCTTTGCGGCGTCTGCGCATGAAAGCATCTACTTCGGTCATAAACCGCATTCATAGTCTTTCCGTCCTCGGAATAATACATAGTATCCCTTGCCGCATATGCGGTAGTACATGCAGAATAATCCATGGCAAGCAAAATGTTTTCGTCTATTATGCTTTGGCTTAAAAACGGCCGCGCCGCATCATGGATCAATACGACATCGTCAGGCTCATAGTATTTTGCAAGTTCCAGCACGCCGTTATAAGACGAAGCCCTGCGGTTTTCGCCGGCATCAGAAAAAAGCAGCTTTTTCCCATGTGCGTGGTCCGAAGCGAGCTGCATGGTTTTTTGCCTGTATTCGTTCCGGCAGACGATGCAAATGGCGTCTATAGCGGAAGATAGCGCACAAGCTTCGATCGAATACGCTATCAATTCTTTACCGCCTAAAAGCTGGAATTGCTTCGGCGGCCCACCCATCCTCGTGCCGCTGCCTCCCGCCAAAATAAGCGCAAGGTTCATATCAAGCCCTCTTTTTTTGCAAAATCATCAATAAAACCTGTCATATAATCATATATCTTATCGCCGTTTTCTCCGAGAATGCATACATGGCCGCATCCCGGCATCCATACAAGTTGTTTGTTATCTACGTTTCTCAATAAAGAGTGGATTATTGTAGCGCTCCTTATCTTGACCGTATGGTCCTTGTCCGGCTGGATGATCTGGACGGGACAACTGACCTGTTCCAAACTATCAACACACAGCCGTATCAGCCTCATAAGCTGCGCCAGTGACGCCGTGGGAAAAACCTGATATCCGTGTTCCCCCGCCCTGGGGCTGCGGTAAGTATGGTATGGGTAGAACTTTTTAAGATATCTGGATCCGCTTATTATCGGCTGATTATAAATTTTTATCGGCGCGGCGATACTAACGCAACAGTACGGAGAAAGGATAGACGAAAGTATCAAAGAAAGGATGGCGCCCATAGAGTGACCGGCAACGATTATTCTCGTACAGCCTTTCTTTTGCAGCTGCTCGTATCCTGCGAGCGCATCGTTTATCCATTGCCGGTAGGATACGTTGCTCAGCGCTTCCGCTGCGGTGCCGTGCCCACTCAACAAAATGCTGTTTACGGTATACCCCCGTTCCCTGTTAAGCCTATAGGCTATATCCCGCATATTTGCGGGCGTCGCCGTAAACCCATGGATCATCAATACGCCTGTATCGCTGCCTTCAAGGTAGAAGGGACGGTTTTCCTCCACATGTATCGATTCCCTTGCCATATGTTTTTTTCTATTTATCCGCTGCGAAACCCTATTCACGCAATTCTGCCCTTTCCATTTTTTTCATGCCCTCAATTGAGGAAACAATTACCAAAACATCGTTATCCTCTATCATATAATCGCCAGAAGGCGAAATAACCATCTTGTCCTCACCTTTTACGGCAATTATCGTCATCTCATACTTGGAACGGATCGCCAGTTCGCGCAAAGTGTGTCCGACCCATTTTTTCACCGCGATTATCTCGACAATGCGGTGTTCCGCCGAAAGGTCGATGTAATCCAGTACGTTCGATGCAGAAAGGCTGTAGGCCACACGGATACCCATATCCCTCTCGGGGAAAATGACCTTGTCCGCGCCAATCTTTTTTAAAACCTTCGCGTGCATATCGTCCGCGGCTTTTGCCCAAACCTGCTTTATTCCCAATTCCTTGCAGCAAAGCGTCGCAAGGACACTGTTGCTCATATCCTCACCAATAGCAATTACCGCCACGTCCATATTGCCCACGCCTAGTTTGCGCATCGTTTCAAGATCCGTCGCATCCGCCTGTACGGCCTGCGTGACGTAATCGGCTATCGCTTCCACGGACTCCTCTTTATTGTCTATACACATAACTTCATGGCCCATATCGCAGAGAGCTTTTGCAAGGCTGCTTCCAAACCATCCGCTGCCAATGATTAAAAACTGTTTCAATTCATTACCTCCTTGCCTTCAATACAATACACTCGCTGTCCGGCAAATTCATCCAAGCATGAACCTGTCCTTGGGTAGGCGGATATTTGTTTTATCCTTCTTTTTCAGCTGTGATAGTGCCATGGTCAGCGTCAGGGTCCCTACCCTGCCGGCAAACATGATAATTATCAGTATCAGTTTACTGCCTCCGCTAAGCTCGGGCGTGATGCCGCTGCTAAGCCCTACTGTGGCAAACGCGGATACCACATCGATAATTATATCATAAAGCGTAAACTGCTTACTGCTTTCAAATATCGAAACAGCCATAACTCCTATAATAACGAACAACCCGCTTATGATAAGTATTGCAACAGCCTTAAACGCCAAAGAGTCTTCGACCCTGCGTTTGCCGACGTTCAGATCATAATTGCCCCGCAATACACGGAACACGATCAATAGTATCAAAAAGAATGTTGTGGTTTTTATCCCGCCGCCCGTTGATGACGGCGAAGCGCCTATAAACATCAGTATAACAGTCATCAGCTTGGATGGATGAGACAGCTCCCCTACAGGCAGTGTATTAAATCCAGCTGTCCTCGTAGTTACCGATTGGAAGGCTGCCGACAAGACCTTGCCGTATACCGGCAAATCCGGGTCCCCAATGGTCTTAATGTTACTTATCTCAAAAACAAGAAAGAACAACGCGCCGGCAACAAGCAAAACGCATGTGGTGAAAAGCACTATCTTGGTATGAAGCATCAGTTTTTTCCATGATCGTTTTCTGAAGATATCCAGTATGACTGCGTAGCCTATTCCACCAATGACGATCAGCGTCATTATAACAAGGTTTACAAGGATATCCGAGCGATATGGTACAAGGTTTTGGTATCCACCTGTTAAATCAAAGCCGGCGTTACAAAACGCCGATATTGCGTGAAAAACGCTCCGGTATATACCCGCGAGCCATCCGAATTGCGGCACAAAGCGAAAACATAGTATTATGGCTCCCGCGCCTTCAACGACCGCCGTAACCTTTATGATATTTATGACCATCCGTACAAGGCCCTGCAAATTATATGCGTTTATAGACTCCTGGATAAGCATTCTATCTTTCAGCGTTATCCGTTTACCTATCAATAAAAATACGACCGTTGCCATTGTCATAAAGCCAAGCCCACCCATTTGGATTAGGCATATAATGACTATCTGACCAAAAAGCGTGAACGTCGTATACGTATCTACCACAACAAGTCCCGTTACACACGTTGCCGAGGTTGCAGTAAACAATGCGTCCAAAAAGCCTATACTGTACCCGCTTCTACTCGAAGCGGGTAAATTGAGCAATATGGTTCCGATCAGGATAATAGATAAAAACCCAAGTGACAGGACCTGAGCCGGCCGTATACTCCATTTTGAAATTAACCTTTTAATGCCCATTTACAATACACCTTAACAATATCTTAATGCATTGTACTACTCCGCTAATCCGTTTTCAAGTATATGCTTACACCGTTTTCTTTCTCAACTTCCAATCGCCAATCAAGTCCCGTTGTAAAGGAAAGGTCTCCAAGTAATTCCCCGAAGCCATCATAGCCGTCGGTAGCTATAGCAAGATATGCCGAGTCGCAAAGCTTTGCCGCTTTAGAGGAGGCGGTCTCGAGCAATTCTATATAGCTTTCACCGCTTTCACCGCCACCCCACGGCGGTTGCCAGATCCGCTTTTGCATGTTCAAAAAATCATATTCTTCCGGCGGCCGCGGAGGATAAACGACCAGTGTGAACGCGGCTTCCTTATCCAAAATTCTTTCCAGAGAGGAAGCAAATTTGTATTTCCGGCCTTTGGGGTCATGCAGCGCCTTAACCGCCGTTCTCATATTGGATATAGCTTCCACGGCAAAGCCTTTTTTTAGCATATATCCATGGGCGCTTTTCAGAGCATGGCAAAGCAGGTCGTCCGCCACCCGTTTTTCATCCTCAGATACATTTAGTAAGGTATAAGCCGGCAACTTTTCAATGCTCAGCCCTTTATATAGCAAAAGCGCTGAATCGATATGCGTCTCGAGCAACGTATGATATTTTCTTCTGCCGCAAAAATACCAAATAAAAGGATGTACAGTCGTATCCAGCGAATAATGGCAAAGGAATCCAAAAATATATGCCATCGCCTTTTGTTTTTCGGCTTCATCCTTGAGCCCGCGTATATGATCAAGACATTTTTCAAAAAATGCTCCGGTATTATAATTATGGATCATCCTTCCTGCATCCGGTAGGCCATATGACTTTGTCCAGGGCCAAAAGCGAAAATAAAAAAAAATATCCGGACCCTGGCAACCGATATTATAGGCCTTCGGATATTTTATAGCCAATGCGGCTGTTTCATTTTGCATAAGCGGCAAGGCATCCCTGCCGCAGAAATAATGTGAATATATATTGGGCATAACGCACCTCAAAAATCATCGTTGATGCCGCTGCTTCTCCACCGGAACATGTTTTTGCTTTCCAAAGCTCTTATATGAAGGTATATCATCTGGTTTAAAGGTGTAGGTACTCCAAGTTTGCGTCCCAACCTGATGATTTTTCCTGAATAGGTCTCGACCTCTGTCTGCCTTCCTCGTTCAATATCCTGCAGCATGCTTGTCTTATCCGCAGGATCGTATCCAAGCACCTTGTTATGCCAACGCAGGATATCGTTTTCGTTAAGGTCTATGCCTGCTTTATTGGCGACCGCAATAACCTCGCGCATAACATTCTCGGTAGCTTCGAAAATTTCCGGGATGTTCTGGTAATCCCAATAGTTCGCGCCTATCACCGTGGAAACCTGGTTACATCCAACGTTGACCATAAATTTCCACCACAGCTCACGCTGCATGTTCAGCGGTATGTCATAATCTATCTGGGCTTTTTTGAACAGCGCTTCAATGGCCTGCACCCTCTCTGAATGTTCCATATTGGACAATTCGCCAAACAATATGTATCCCATGCCGCGGTAGATTATCTCATTTCCGTTGCGCAGGGCGCCTAGTCCGGCAGATTTCGCATATATTACTTTCTCTTTTCCGTATGCCTCCGCAAGCATTTCTTCGCTTTCAATTCCATTGGAAAGAGACATAAGGATGGTATTTTCACCGACATGTTTGCGCACATCCTCTATTGCCTGTGGAAGATCGTATGTCTTGGTTACAAACATTATAAGGTCTGCAGGTTCTGTATCCTGCTCTGGCGTTATCGTATTAAAGGAATATCTGGTGCCGTTTATATACATGCCCTTATCGATGCGCTTTTTTCTGTCGCCGTCGGCAACAATCTGGAATTTTCCGCTTTCAAAAATAGGATCTAATTTTAAAGCATATTTTGATCCCATAGCTCCAAGTCCAATTAGTGTCAATCTATTGATTTCTCTCATTTTTTCGCCTCCCGACCGATATGCGCCCCACGCTGTTCAACTACCGGCTGCTGGCAGATATGAAATTGAACTCACCAGGAATCCTCGTAAGTCCTCTCCCAGCTTTTCTTCTTTAAAAAGTCCTCTATTGACGCAGCGGCAATCTTTCCCGCACCCATAGCCAAAATGACCGTGGCAGCGCCGGTTACCGCGTCACCGCCGGCATATATAGCCTTGCGGCTCGTTGCGCCGGTCTCCTCGTCTACCTTGATGCCGCCGAAATGCATAGTCGATAAACCCGGAGTAGTGTCTTTAATAAGCGGATTCGGCCTTTGTCCGATAGCTACTATAACTGTATCGACATCCAGGATAAACTCGCTGCCCTGTATAGGTACAGGCGAACGCCTTCCGGACTCGTCCGGCATCCCAAGCTCCATCCTTAAGCATTCTATACCGTTTACCCATCCGCTTTCGGTGCCTACGACCCTCGTCGGGTTTGTCAGCAGTTCAAATGATATGCCCTCTTCCCTTGCATGATGCACTTCCTCAATTCTGGCGGGCATCTCGTCCTCGCCTCTGCGGTAAATGATATATGCTTTATCTGCCCCGAGCCTTTTTGCGCACCTCGCCGCGTCCATCGCAACATTGCCACCGCCTATGACGGCAACTCTTTTTCCGACTTTTACAGGCGTATCACTCTTTGGAAAGTCATATGCGCGCATCAGGTTTATACGCGTGAGATACTCGTTCGCCGAATAGACGCCATTCAAATTTTCTCCCGGTATGCGCATGAACATTGGCAGGCCAGCGCCTGTCCCTATGAATATAGCATTATATTCTTCCATTATCTCATCAATCGTCAAAGTTTTGCCAACGACGATATTCGTCATTATCTTGACTCCAAGATCCATGAGATAGTCCAATTCCTGCTTCAAAAGCGCTTTTGGCAGCCTGAATTCTGGTATGCCATATATCAGGACACCGCCAGGCCTATGAAGCGCTTCAAATATTGTTACCTCGTAACCCAGCTTGGCCAAATCGCCCGCACAGGTCAAGCTGGCCGGCCCGGAACCGACGATTGCGACCTTCTTGCCGTTTGGGGGCAATGTGTTGGGCATAACCACTATATTATTCTGCATGCAGTAGTCAGCGGCAAATCTTTCAAGCCTTCCTATCGCAACGGATTCGCCGTTTTTTGCCCGCACGCAACGGCTTTCACACTGGCTTTCCTGCGGACATACCCTCCCGCAAATCGCAGGGAGTGAATTCGTGTTACGGATAATCAAGTATGCTTCACGGATATTATCCTCTTTGATTTTCTGGATAAAAGCCGGGATATCTACATTTACCGGACAACCTGAAACACAAGGCTTGTTTTTGCAGCTTATGCAGCGGTCAGCCTCTGCCATGGCAGATTGTTTATCATAACCGTATGCAACTTCTTCAAAATTCCTGTTGCGAATGGAGGGATCCTGCTCATGCATTGGATATTTTTCTTTTGCCATATTAGCCATTGCTGCCACCCCCCAAGCCTATCTTGCAGACATGATGCCTTTCATTGCTAAGCTTTTCTTCTGGTTTATATAATGCAAGCCTTTGTAAAGCTTCTTCAAAATCAATCTCATGGGCGTCGAAATCAGGCCCGTCAACACATGCAAATTTTGTTTTGCCTGCAACCGTAACGCGGCATGCACCGCACATTCCCGTGCCATCCACCATAATCGGGTTCATGCTGACCAAGGTTTTTATTCCGTATTCGCGCGTAATGTCCGCAATGACCTTCATCATTATCATCGGCCCGATCGCGATAACTACATCGTATTTTTCTCCAGAATCCAAAAGTTTCTTCAATGTATCGGATACGAAGCCTTTCGTTCCGTTACTGCCGTCATCCGTTGTAACGTACATATTATCGCTGCAGGATGAAAACTCCTCCTCCAGGATTATAAGTTCCTTATTACGGAACCCGCATATTACATCTACACTGCTGCCCTGCCTGTGCAGCCCTTTGGCGAGCGGATAGGATATTGCCACTCCAAGCCCGCCGGCGATGACGCAAGCCCTTTTATATCCTTTTATTGGCGACGGATGCCCAAGCGGGCCAACGAAATCGGAGAGCACCTGCCCCCTTTCCATGGCGCCCAGTTGCTTGGATGTTTTACCTACCTCCTGAAAAATTATTCTTACCGTCCCGCCTTTTCTGTCGCATCCGGCTATGGTCAAAGGCATCCTTTCACCGTCCGTATGTGTCCTAAGGATAATAAACTGCCCTGGCAAGGCCTTGTGCGCCACCATAGGCGCGTAAATATCCATCATTTTCACCTGGGAGTTTAGTGCCTTTTTCAGCATGATCTCGAACATCTGCCCAGTTTCCTCCGTAAAAAACTAATATTTTATATATCACGATTCCGAGGCGTCCTCAATTGCTTCCTTCTTTCGGTTTCTTCTGTTTTTAACAGATTCCTCTATTATCGTGGATATTATCAGGTACAGCGGCACGCCTGTGAATGCGCCCAGAACGCCAAACAGCGCCGTGCATACCGTGATTATAACTATAACGCCCAACGGGTGCAGTTTTAATTTGTCCCCGACTATCTTCGGTGTGATGATATTGCCCTCTAGCTGCTGCATTATGATAGCCATTACTACAACTGCAATCCCATAGCCTGGAGACATCGTCAAGCCTATCAAAACGCCGGGAATGACGCTTATTATCGCTCCCAAAAACGGTATTATCGATGTTATAAGGGTAAAGAAACCTAGGAACAAAGAACTTTTGAACCCGAGAATAGTGTATCCCAAGAACATCAAAACACCTATTACTAGCGCAACCGTTAGCTGGCAAACTATGTATTTTGCAAGTTTGGTATCTACGATCTCAACAACGGATCTGACGTTTTGCCTGTTCTTTTCAGGTACCAAGCGCAGAAGCGCAGAAGCCATCCTTTTATCATCTTTCAAAAGGTAGAACACAGCGAACGGCACGATTATTATCTTAAGTCCGACGTCCGCTGCGCCCTTCAATGTGTTCATCAAAACCTTTCCAAGTGAATCGGTTAGGTTGTTTATAAAGCCTATAATGCTGGAACTGATATCCAGCCCAAAGAAGTTTTTATTTATATTCTCCCGCCAAGCCTCGCTCTTAAATGATTGCTGAAGATCCCTGAAGAATCCTCCTGTGACCTGTTCGCTGAGGACAGACCAGCCGAATACGACCGTCAGAACCAAAACAGCCAACAGGGCAAGCAGCATTATTCCCGCCGCAACCGACCTTGCCATCTTTTTTCTGCTCATTGCCCGAACAAGAGGCCTCATCATATAATATATAAACAAAGAGACCGCCAGCGGAAAAAGAAATTCCTTAAGTATCTCCAGATAGCGAGAAAACCCCGCCAGCCTTTCAAAAAGAAAAATAATGACAAGCACAAGTGCTATGTTCAAATATATTATCAGGCGTTTTTTGTTAAGATGTTGTTTCAATTTCATATTCTCCGGTTTATTCATACTTAATAATACCAGACCTCTTGGGATAATTATACCCTGCAAAATAATCGGATATAAAATTTTATTTCTTGCACATACAAATCTTGTTTGCTATAATACAAAAGCATCCTTGCTCCGCGCACTGACGCGGGGCCAATAGTCCATAAGGAGGTGAAGCAATCATGAACAAATATTCAACTTTGTATATCGTGAGTGCAGCGCTGGAGGAAGAGCAGAGAAATGCCGCTGTCGAAAAGATAAACGGCGTAATACCTGCCAACGGCGGCACAATAGACAAAGTAGATCTTTGGGGAACTAAGAAACTCGCATATCCGATAAACGATATGGAAGAGGGTTACTATGTTCTCGTCTATTTCTCTTCCGGCCCGGAATTGCCAAAAGAGCTGGAAAGAAACATGAAGATTTCCGAAGATATCATTCGTTATATGACGATAAGAGAAGACGACTGAAAAAAGGCGGTGTGTTAAATGAACAAAGCTATTTTAGTTGGAAACTTAACGCGCGATCCCGAGCTTAAGACAACTCCCAGCGGAGTATCTGTCTGCACCTTTACAATTGCCGTCAATAGACGTTTTACAAGCGCGGATGGCGAAAGGCATGCCGACTTCATCCCCATCGTCGTTTGGCGCGTGCAAGCGGAGAATTGCGGGAAGTACTTAAAAAAAGGCAGTAAGGTGGCCGTTTGCGGCATGATACAGACCCGTTCTTATGAAGCGAACGACGGCGGCAAACGCTATGTGACCGAAATTGTTGCGGATGAAGTCCAGTTTTTGGACAATGCAGGTTCTTCTGGCGGCAACAAATTTGGGGAACCCCCTCCGCAGCTGCCTTCCAATGAGGATAGTTTTTCCGAGTTCACATCCATCGAGGATGACGATCTTCCATTCTAACAAGGAGGAATATAAGCAATGAATGATGATAAAGCCAGAAAACCGCGCGGAAGAAGAACGCGCAAAAAGGTTTGTGCATTTTGCATGGATAAAACCAAGCAATTGGATTATAAAGATGTTATGAAATTGCGCAGGGCTCTTACGGAGCGCGGCAAGATCCAGCCACGGCGTATGTCCGGCACATGCGCAAAACATCAGCGCCAGCTGGCAATGGCTGTTAAGCGCGCAAGGGTCATGGCACTTCTGCCATATACTACAGATTAATAATAAAGAAACCCCCGCTATGGATGCAGCGGGGGTTTCTTTATTATTGCCTTATTTATTTTCCATACTCAGCATTGTTTTTATAAAGCTATCGAATAGCGGATGCGGCCTGTTTGGCCTGGATTTGAACTCCGGATGAAATATCGTTCCGATAAACCATGGATGCTTTGGCAGCTCTATTGCCTCTACAAGCCCGTCATTTGCGTTTACTGCCGCGACCTTCATTCCGGCTTCTTCAAGCGTATCTTTATATTTATTGTTTACTTCAAACCTGTGCCTATGCCTTTCGGAAACCTTTGTCGTCCCATAGGCCTTTTGCACCTTCGTTCCCTTGGTCAGCTTGCTTTCATATTTACCGATACGCATATTGCTGGATATCTCTTCGATCTTCTTTTGCTCCTCCATAATATCTATGATCGGGTGCTGAGTTTCCGGCATACATTCAGTCGTATGCGCGTCAGCAAGGCCCATAACGTTTCTCGCAAATTCAATGATAGCCAGCTGCATACCTATCCCAACCCCAAAGAATGGTATATTCTTTTCCCGGGCATATTGTATTGCATGTAATTTGCCGTCTGTTCCCCTGTCTCCAAAACCACCCGGCACTACTATACCGTTGCAGTCTCCCAAGGCATTCTCGAGATCCGCCTCATTTGCGTTGTCCAGTTCCGGTGAAGCGATCCATTTGACATCTATATCTGCGTAATTATGGATACCGGCATGTACAAGCGCTTCCACCATGCTGAGATATGCATCCCGCAGCTCTATATATTTCCCAACCAAAGCTATCTTCAGCTTTTTTGTGGGGTTCTTGTGCATTTCTACTATCTGCTTCCATTCATCAAGCTTCGCGTCTCCGCACCGTATGCCCAGCTTTTGTACAACCAACGTATCCAGCCCTTCTTCATGCAAAAGCAGAGGTACTTCATACAGGCTTTCACAGTCACGGTTTTGTACTACGCAGTCTCCGTTGATATTGCAAAACAATCCGATTTTGTCCTTTATTTCGCGCGATATCTCATACTCGCATCTGCATACTATGATATCCGGCTGTATACCTATGGAACGGAGTTCCTTAACGCTGTGTTGTGTTGGTTTTGTCTTAAGCTCTTTGGCCTTGCCCAAGAACGGCACAAGTGTGACATGCACATAAAGGCAGTTCTCATAGCCGACGTCACGACGCATTTGACGGATCGCCTCAAGGTAAGGCAGGGATTCGATATCACCTACCGTGCCGCCTATTTCCGTTATAACTACGTCTGGCGGATTATCAACGCGGGTAAGCCTGATTATCCTGTTTTTTATCTCATTAGTAATATGGGGTATTACCTGTACCGTACCGCCCAGATAATCCCCACGTCGTTCTTTTTCTATTACAGACCAGTATATTTTACCGGTCGTCAAATCACTGTTGATATTGCTGTTTTCGTCTATAAACCTCTCGTAGTGCCCGATATCAAGATCAGCCTCGCCGCCGTCGTCAGTTACAAACACTTCTCCATGCTGATACGGGCTCATCATCCCCGGATCAACATTGATATATGGATCAAATTTCTGCATAAAAACCTTTACGCCCCTCGATTTCAGCAACCTTCCCATCGAAGCCGCGGTTATTCCCTTGCCCAGGGAGGAAACAACCCCGCCAGTTACAAAAATATACTTTGCCGCCATAACACCACACCTTCCAGATCAATTAATAACCTAAATATTCTACTATTCACATAGTTATGCTGTCAATGTCCCCTACCGGTAAAAACTTGGGTACAATATCGCCGCTGCGCATATTTATCCAATTTGGACAGAAGATGTTATCGGTATGGCAAGTCCAAGCTGCTCATCATACATCCCCTTGTCCCTCAGGAAAAACCAAGGCTCTCCGCCGGCTTTTGACGGCAGTTTTTCTATAGCTACTCGCATATCGTCCGAGGATGTCGGTTCATAAATACACACATAATGATCCTTTGCCGCAGATATCCACTTATCATCTACGCCCCTTTTTTGAGCGGATTCAAGCATTATCTGATATGCATCCTCATCAAAAGGAACAAGTAAATTTATAACATTTCGTTTCAGCATATGGAAGAGGGCTTGTACCTCTAGAAAATCATAATTCTCAATATAAGTCAAAAGTTTTATCCCATATCCTTTATGATCCTCTTTTGGGTATTGTATTTTGAAATATTTATCCATTAGCTCTTTATCATCCAGGCTGGGAACAAACTTTCTGGTCTTTATGATGGCCTGCAAGAACGAATCGCTGCATTCCTTGAATGCCATATCCGGGGTATCTTCCCGCTCATTGAAAAACAGAGTGAATTCGCTTGATTTCAACTTGCCTTCCCTATTGCAGAGAGCGAGCGATGTAGCTATGGTTTCGGGTGGCGCCCAAGCGCAAAACACCCGCGAAAAGCTCAGCCGTATCTCATCTACAAGGGACATATCTGATATACAAAGCGTGCGGCGATGGACATCCGCCAGGCTTTCCAAAATTCCATGCATTATATACTTCCTGTGGGCCGCGCACATGTCAGATGTTATGAAAAATGGCTCCTCACCACAAGAGACCAGCAAATTATACATAGAAACAGCCTGCCGCTTTGTATTCATCATGCACAGTGATTTCCAGCTCATTCCCATATCTTCGGCAATGGCTTCGTTCTTTGTTCCCGGCGGCTTGTCAAATCTTATCGGTGGCCACTTGATATTAGATACAGTATTATCTTTCCCTTCCTCTAAGGTTTCTAAGCTTAATTCCCCATACGAAAACCCTGCGCATGTCACGGACAGTTTATCATGCAGGTGAGCAAACGGCCAGTCCACAGAAGACGACATCACGACGGTACTGTTGAACCTCGTACATAACCTGTTTAGCGTACCCAAAACGGGTATCGCCATATTGGATTGTATATTGGGCAAATCATTGAATATTATTATGCTGTCCGCTAAATTGTGCAGCTTGCGGCAATCACCCGGAGAAGCCGAAAACAGCGCGCCCATAAAGCTGACTGAATTTGTAAGGACAATGGGATTGTTCCAGTTATTGGAGCAGTAGTCACCCCTTGCCTCAAACTCTCCCGCTGCAGCATAGGAATTATCGTATTGCAATATCGAAGAATGACCTGTTTGAGTTCCAAACAACCGTTCTAAAAGCGCGTTTGACGTATCCTGCACCCGCGGATACGGCTCAACGATTATTATCCTGCTGCATCCGGCAACAGAGGCATGTTCCAAGGCAAAATGCAGTAGCAGCGGTAAACGCAAACTGTTAGGCAAAAGCTTTAGCGAATATAGGCCTTTCTTTACTTTGGCAAGCTCCGCCAGGCGCTTCATATTTCTCTTATTATATTCGGATGCCGCATCTCCGCGCCGCTCCTTCATTATCAGGTCGATATTTGTCAAAAACCTGTATTGCGCCAACTCTACCGGCAAAACCGGCGGATCCTCCGTAAATATCCTTTTGCCATACTTATCCCTGCTGAAATGCGATGACGTTACATATATATCCGCGTCGGTCAAAACCGATAGCAGCATGCGCATATCCAGCATGTTATTCACGGGCGATGTATCCACGGCAAACGGTTTCATTCTCTCGGGTATACCAGTCAAATCAATATACCTATACAGATCACGTTTAATAGCCGTATATTCACCGGAAAGAAGCATCTTCTCCGGATAAGCCGAACCCATGTACAGATCTCGGATTGCATTTTTACTGAAGTCAAAAAGGCCTTTTAACTGGCTTTTTATGACCGCCGCATATGCGAAAGCATCCTGCCCGTAATGCTCCATTAGAAGCTTGGCCCCTGCGCTCCAATGGTCTATTGCCGTATTATCGTCTCCGGCGCTCTGGAAAAAAACGCCAAACTTTCCCGCGTCATGAAAAAGCCCCATAGCAAAGCATTCATCGGCGACGCCAAGCTTCCCTCCGAGCTTTTTTGCTCTTGCAGCCACCAGCAGGCAGTGTTCAGCAAGATCCTCTTTATTGCCGCTTATCTTTTCAGCAATATTTGAATAGAAGTTTTGTTTTATGCCGCCCTCGGCAAAAGTGTTCTCCATGTATATACCTCAAACAATCCATTTGATCCGGCACTTATCGCCATTATTGTTTATCGGAAAAATACTCCAGCGCCATAAGGTAGCTCTTTTCTCCAAATCCGCTTATCTGCCCTTTACAAACAGGCGCGAGCACCGAGCAGTGCCTGAATTCCTCTCTAGCATAAATGTTGGAAATATGCACTTCTATGGCAGGGATAGAACAATCAGCTATCGCGTCGCGTATAGCGTAGCAATAATGCGAATAGGCTCCGGCGTTTATTATTATGCCATCCGCATGATTACCCGCGCTCTGTATGCAATCGATCAACTCACCTTCGATATTGGACTGAAAGAATTCAGTCTGTATGTCCAAGCCTTCTGCTTTGCGTTTAACCATACTTTCTATGCCGGCAAGAGTCTCTTTGCCATATATATCCGGATCGCGCTTACCGAGCAGGTTTAGGTTCGGCCCGTTTATTATCATTATTTTCATAAGTCTACTGCCTGCATCTTCTTTGTAATTCCTCCACAACAACTTTGCGCACGTGGCGCAATACAGGATCGTCAGCTTTTTTTTCAAAAAAGAAATCAGTCGATACCGCGCTCGAACCGATAAGGAAATCGAGCCCGTTTATGGTATTCAGTCCTGCTTTTTCAGCATGTTTTATCAAGTTGGTTTTTATCGGCATGTAGATCGTATCCAAAACCACCGCATGCTTTGGTAAAGCATTTATGAACGAGAAATCCCAGAAATCACCGGGGAAGCCCTGCATCCCAAGCGGAGTGGCGTTGATAAGGATATCACAAGTTTCGGCAGCGGCCACAATGTCCTTTACGTCCATACCTGCCGTTTCGATATGCCTTCCAAATGCACCCTGCGCAAAACGAGCCACTTCCATCGCATTGCCTATATTGCGGTTCAATATCTTTATCCTGCCGGCGCCAAGGGTAATCAGCGCCTGCAAGATGGGCTTGACTACTCCTCCGGCGCCGAGTATAACAATTTCTTTGCCCTCTGAAGCAATATCGTTTTTTTCTACCGTATAAATCAATCCGTTGACATCTGTGGATTTGGCGCAGAACAAATTCGCTTCCCGTTTAAGCGCGTTTACACCCATGCCCTTTGCCGATGTGGAGGTATCGCCGATATATCGCAAAACCTCATGCTTCAGCGGCATAGTTATTCCGCATCCGAAGATATCGAATAGCTTCATATGATCCAAAAAGGCTTTCAATTCCGCCTTGTTCACCCGATGCTGCAGATAGACAGCATCGATATCCATTTTGGAAAAAAAGGAATTATATAAAAGAGGGGATAGCGTATGTTCGATCGGATCGCCGATTACGGTCAATATCTTCGTTTTGCCACTGATATTTAACATTGCCGCCTCCATAAACCATATCTTCGCAGATATTTTAACACAAAACCCCATTTTTGGCGCGTTTGAATAAATCTTTTTTATAGGCTTATGCCTGTAATCATAGCGAAAGACAGCGAATATAAATTCCCCGAGGAGGTTATATGAAAAAACTGTCGTTTCCAAGGCTGGACACCGTATTGTTAATAATCATTATGGTCTTTTTACCAGCTAATATTTTATATGAGTATCATTCATCCGGTTTTGCGACCAATAGTCTTGAGCTTTCCGATATGGATGCTATATCGATGAGAAGGAGTATGGATTGCGAGTTTTCCCGCGGCGTACCCTGGTATATCATTTATGCAATGGCGCAGTGCAGCGAAGATGGTTTATATTCTGATGATCTCGAAGACAAGGTTTTGGCAGCCTGGCAAAAATCCGGTATAGACAAAGAAACCCGCAGGTTGGATAATGATACAATCGGGAACTTTCTGAAAACTGGTTTTTCGGATGATGCACAAGATGCCTTAAGGCTAATTGAAAGACTTAAAAAGATAGACTATATCTACCGGACCGGCGTGTATCCGCTTATGGATAAAAGTAAAAATGCCGCGGATAATTTCGGTGCAGAGCGTTCTTACGGAGGAAAGCGTCTGCATCATGGCTCCGATTTAATGTGTCCGGAGGGTATCCCGGTTTTAGCCTCGATAGAAGGAAGGGTATCCCATATCGGCTGGAACGAGCTTGGCGGCTGGCGTGTGGGAATACGCAACGGAGATACGTATTATTATTACGCACACTTAAAAGCGTATGCCAAGAGGTTAAAAAAGGGTAAAGCCGTAGAGCGGGGCGAAGTATTGGGCTTGGCCGGAGATACGGGTTACGGGCCGGAAGGCACTTCCGGTAAGTTTGCGCCGCATCTGCATTTTGGCATCTATCATTACAATATCCCGATAGACCCTTATCCATTTTTGAGGATGTGGCAGACAAACACCAATTAAAGAACGTTTGCGTTTCATCAAAAGACGATAGCCGTGCCTGCATAGGGACGGCAGGTAAATACGGAGGAATAATGTTCAAGAATTTTTCATCAAGAATGGAAGGCGTTTCCGGTAGCGCTATCAGAGAGATATTTAAGCTTCTGGCAAACCCGGAAGTCATATCGTTTGCGGGAGGCAACCCTTCACCCGAAACATTTCCTGTTGAGGAAATCCAGCGGATAACATCCGAACTGCTCACGGGCGACGGCGCGAGGAAGATTTTACAATATGGAATTACCGAAGGCTATCCGCCGTTGATCGACACAGTTGTCGAGCGCAGTAAAGAACGCGGCGTTCAAACAACGAAAGATGAAGTCCTGATTATTACCGGAGCTCAGCAGGGCATCGATCTGGCATCGAAGATATTGCTGGACCCCGGTGACGTGGTTCTTGTGGAGGCGCCTACCTTCCTTGGAGCGCTGCAGATATTCTCAATGTATCAAGCCAGGCCGATACCGCTTGAAATGGATGATGAGGGTATAATGATGGATGATCTTCACGCAAAGATCATGGCCCATAAGCCAAAAATGATCTATCTTATTCCTACCTTCCAAAACCCAACCGGTAAAACACTTGGGTTGGAACGGCGCAAAAGGGTGGCGGAACTTGCCGCAAAATATAACGTGATAGTTGTTGAAGATGATCCGTATTGTGAGCTTCGTTACAGCGGAGAAGCTCTGCCGGCTATCAAATCCTTTGATGAAAGTGGAAATATAATTTTTTTGCAGAGTTTCAGCAAGATCATAGCGCCAGGTTTGCGCGTTGGATCAGCAATAGCGCCCAGGCATATCCTGCAAAAGCTGACGATCGGCAAACAATCTACCGATGTACACGCGTCCAATCTTTCGCAGGCCGTAGTGCAACAGTACATTGCCGAAGGACATCTGCCCAAGCATATAGACGAAATGAAGAAGGGCTACAGAAGACAGTTAGACGCGATGATGAGGGTGATTGAAAACGCTTTTCCAAAGGATATCCACCATACCGTTCCGCAAGGCGGCCTGTTCGTTTGGATAGAGCTTCCGGAGCAAATCGACGCAAATGTATTGTTCGAGAGGTGTATCGGGCGCAATGTAGCGTTTGTGCCTGGTACCAGTTTTTATTGCGAAGGCGGTCATTCAAACACATTAAGGCTCAATTTTTCAGCCAGCAGTCCCGAAAGGATAGAAAAGGGTATGAATATATTGGCAGAAGAAATCGCGAAGATACTATAAAAACAGGAAGGTCATATGTTAGATAAACTCAGGGAAATAAAAAACCGTTTTGAAGAAACAAATGAATTGATCGCCCTGCCAGAGATTATTGCAGATCAGGAAAGATGGCAGGCGCTTATAAAAGAACACAAGGAATTGGAAGAAGGCGCTTCACTGTACGACAGGTATATGGCTTTGCAGGAGCAGCTGCCCGGCCTTAAAGAAATGCTGACGGATAGCAGCGACGACGATATGCGCGATATGGTGCAGATGGAAATCAACGATATCGGCTCCCAGATGCAGGAATTAAACGTACAGATAAAAGAGCTGCTTTCCCCGAAA
Organism: Eubacteriales bacterium; assembly: GCA_031550915.1. GTDB lineage: Bacteria > Bacillota > Clostridia > Christensenellales > MGBC116941 > JAVBOF01. The sequence continues at coordinate 25,782 of JAVBOF010000133.1, forward strand.
GACCCCGACGACCGCAAGAATGTTGTTTTGGAGATACGCGCAGGGACCGGCGGGGACGAAGCATCGCTTTTTGGGGCGAATCTGCTACGTATGTATACTCGGTATTCAGAACGCCGGGGATACAAAATGGAGACCCTTTCATCAAGCGTGACAGAGCTTGGTGGAATAAAGGAGATAATCGTCGGGATAAGCGGCAAGGGTGTTTTTTCGCGGCTGAAATTCGAAAGTGGCGTCCACAGGGTGCAGCGTGTGCCGGAAACAGAATCGCAGGGGCGCATACACACAAGTGCCGCAACTGTGGCGGTTCTTCCGGAAGCCGAGGACGTGGAAATAGAGATAAATGCAAACGATTTGCGCATAGATGTTTTTAGAAGCGGCGGACACGGCGGGCAAAGCGTAAATACGACCGATTCAGCCGTTAGGATAACTCATCTTCCCACGGGGCTCGTAGTTACCTGCCAGGATGAAAAATCCCAGCTAAAGAACAAGGATAAGGCTATGAAAGTCCTTAAAACAAGGCTATTGGATCTGGTCAAATCAGAAAAGGACGAGGAATACGCAAACCGCCGGAAACAGCAGGTTGGTTCCGGAGACCGCAGTGAGCGGATACGGACTTATAATTTTCCGCAGGGCAGGGTGACGGACCACCGTATCGGTTTGACGCTATATAAGCTGGATAGTTTTATGGACGGTGAGATGGACGAGATGATAGACGCACTGGCCTCCGCTGAAAAATAAAGAATATAATAAATGGCAGTAAATGAAAAACGCTGCCTTTTTTGTTGCTAAAACCAGCTTTTTTTTGTATAGTGTATTTTGCTTGGGATAGACAAAGTGAGACAATAAACAAGCTGTTATCTGGTGTTTTGAAGTCTTTCTTTGCTTAGTTTCTTTTTGTGAAAGCTTGGCGCTATGGATGCTTTACTGAAGCTTTTGGGATAGCTAAAGCAAGGCAATAAATATAGTTTTTATTTGGTTTGTGGAGTTTTTCTTTGCTTGCTTTCTTTTTTCAAAAAAAGTAAGGGGAGGGCATAATATTGAAATATGAAGCTGGAACATTTGACGTTATTGTTGTAGGCGCGGGGCATGCTGGCTGTGAGGCCGCTTTAGCGTGCGCTCGCCTTGGTTTCAATACGCTCGTAATGACAATGAACCTGGACAGCATTGCCATGATGGCATGTAATCCGTCCATCGGCGGCACGTCTAAAGGCCATCTTGTGAGGGAGGTCGATGCGCTTGGCGGCGAGATGGCGCAGACTGCGGATGATACTTTTATACAGATACGGATGCTAAATACCAGTAAGGGGCCCGCAGTACATTCTTTAAGGTCACAGCAGGATAAAACCCAATACCATAGACGAATGAAAAAAGTATTGGAAAATCAAAGTGGTTTGACGCTTTTCCAAGCAGAGGTTACAGAGATACTAACGGGAAACGGAAGGGTTTACGGCGTAGAAACCGCCGCAGGAGCAGTATTCAGATGTAATGCATTGATAATAGCGACAGGTGTTTATCTAAAGAGCAGTATAATAATCGGCGAGCATAGGGTCAACAGCGGGCCTTCGGGTCTTTTCCCCGCAAACAGCCTTTCTTTAGCGTTGGAGGAACTGGGCTTCGAGCTCCGTAGGTTTAAGACGGGCACGCCTGCAAGGGTCGATAAAAGAAGTTTGGATCTATCTTTGATGGAGATACAGCACGGTGACAAGGATATAATCCCGTTCTCGTTTATGAGCGGTGAAATAGTCAGGGATCAGGTACCTTGCTACCTTACATATACAAACGAACGGACGCACGAAATAATCCGCGCAAACCTGCATAGGGCTCCGATGTATAGTGGTAATATCAAGGGAACGGGAGCGCGTTATTGCCCAAGTATCGAGGATAAGGTCGTTAGATTCGCGGATAAGGAGAGGCACCAAACATTTTTGGAGCCGGAGGGATTAAATACAAACGAGATGTATGTGCAGGGCATGTCTACAAGCTTGCCCGAAGACGTCCAGCTGGCGTTTTTGCGAACTATACGCGGTATGGAAAACGTGCGAATTATGCGCAGCGCCTATGCTATCGAGTATGACTGCATCGATCCTACGCACCTGAAACTAAATTTAGAAAGCCAGGATGTAAGCGGAATGTTTTTTGCAGGCCAGATAAACGGCAGCAGCGGTTACGAAGAAGCCGCGGCGCAGGGCATCATGGCAGGGATAAACGCTTCTATGTATTTGAAGGGCAGAGAGCCGCTGATAATTGACCGGTCGGAAGGATATGCCGGAGTGCTTATAGACGATCGTGTCACGAAGGGCACTAACGAGCCTTACCGTATGATGACATCCCGCGCGGAATACCGCCTGCAACTCCGTCAGGACAACGCGGATCTCCGTCTGACACCGTATGGCAGGAATGTCGGTTTAGTCAGCGATGCAAGGTATGATATGTATATGCGAAAGCGTGAAGCAATAGATAGGGAGTTAAAGCGACTGAAAAGCTGCTGGGTAGGCGAATCCGAGGCCTTGTGTTCTCTTTTGGCCGAAAGGGACGAGGGCGGCGCGAAGGGCGGCGTCAACGCCTTCGAACTGCTAAAGAGAAAGAATATATCCTATGAAGATATAACAAAGCTGCTGCATGGAGGCGATACGCTTGAAGATATACCGAAGGATGCAATAGAACAAATAAGCATACAGGCCAAATACGAAGGGTATATCAAAAAACAGCTCTCGCAGATAGAATCGTTCAAGAGGACCGAAATAACCCTGCTGCCGAATGATGTTGACTATTCTTCGATAACGGGCTTACGGATAGAGGCGCGTCAAAAACTGGACGCAATAAAGCCCGAAAATATCGGGCAGGCTTCACGGATATCGGGAGTTTCGCCCGCGGATATATCCGTTTTGCTCGTATGGCTGCATAGATACAATGCGGAAAGGGGGCGGAACGGTGTTTGAAAATGAACTCCTTCGCGTTGCTCCCACCTTAGGTCTGCATCTAAGTGAAAAAAGTTTAGAGAAACTAAAAGCTTTTTTTGATTTACTTGTTGAACAAAACAAGGTTATGAACCTCACAAGGATAACAGATGAGTGCGAAGCCGCCCTGCGACATTTTGCCGACAGCCTCTCGGCGTCTATTTTTATACAAAAAAACGCAAAGGTGCTGGACGTGGGAACCGGTGGCGGGTTTCCCGGGATGCCGCTTGCCATCTGCCGTGAAGATCTTGATATTACCATGATAGATTCCCGCGAAAAAAAGATCCGTTTTGTAAAGCAAGCTGCCCAAGAGCTTGACATAGGCAACGCCAGTGCTTTTCACGCACGGGCGGAGGAAGCCGCTCATAAGTCTGGCTTACGGGAAAGCTTCGATATCGTCGTTTCCCGTGCCGTCGCGAATATGGAGACGCTTTCGGAATACTGCCTGCCTTTTTTAAAATCCGATGGCAAGTTCATTGCCTGGAAGGGCAAGGCCTGCGAAGATGAGCTTGATAAGGCAAAACCACATATATCTTTGCTAGGCGGAGTTTTGCAGGAGATATACGCCGTACCGCTGGAAGGGTTCGATCTGAAGCTTGCCATAATAAACAAAACTTCCCAAACACCGTCAAAATATCCGCGGAAATTAATAATATAAATTTCCGTGTTTCTGGAACAATTTCTTTTTTAATCCGTCAAATTATCTAAGTTAAACTATAGGTTGCGTTTGAAACAAGATGATGAATTGCGAAGTATTTGAAAAAAACCTATCCGCACTTATTGATGGCGAATTGCTTCCGCAGGAAAGCGAATCTATGCATATGCATATGCAGGATTGTGCAAACTGCCGAGGTTTGTTTGAAGGCGTACGCAAAAATATCGAGGCGCTATCCTCAATTGCGCAGGAAAACGTCCCCGAAGGATTTGCCGGACAGGTTATGAACGCTTTGCCAAAAAAAGAAGGCCAAAAACCCGTCATACGTAAGGCTGCAAGGATATTGGCTCCCCTAGCCGCCGCTGTTGTTATATTCGTAGCCGGTTACAATATATTGAATTCCAATTTATATGCTCCGGAGAGCGAAGCGGTTGAATTTGCAGCGGCAGAGCAGGCTTCAGTGGTGAACGAAGCGGTTCCCGAAGATGCCTTGGAACCCCAAAAAGAGAGCGCGCAAAAAAAACAAAGCGCACCAAAGGCAAACAGTATATCCGAAGACATGGCTCCTATTGAGGACGCAGCTATGCCGAAGTCAGCAGGTGGGGTTTTGGCGGACGGAGCTCCCGCATCCGAAACGCCCGGATTAGAGATATATGCGCCGGAAGCTGCTGGTTTTGAAGCTTCTGCCCAAGACGAAGTAATGGATGAAGCCGGAAGCAGCAATGATCCAATTTCCGGTAAAAAGGAAACTGAAGACGGATATATTTGCTATACAAAGGACAAAAAGGCAGTATACAAAAGCTTGAAGAAGCTACTGGACGATATCGGGGCAACATATACCGAAACCGGCCAATATTCGCTGTCTATCTCGGATACCGGTGGCAAGGACGGGAAGATAATCGATTGGCTAAATAGTAAAGGCAGCTTTGATTATAATAAAAAAACCCTCGCTAAGGGTATCCGCTTAACTATAAAATGACCGCTTAATACAAAAAAGGCCATACGCAAGTACAGCCTTTTTGTTATTATAAGCTTATAGTCTATCTGTTTCTAAAATACTCTTATATGGCATCGCATATCCTTTTTGAAGCGTGTCCGTCACCGTAGGGATTGGATGCCCTAGCCATCTTCTGGTATTCTTCCGCGTTTTCCAGCAACAGCTCCGTCTGTTTAACTATCTCCGTAGTATCTGTTCCGGCGATACGTACCGTTCCTATCTCAACGGCTTCCGGCCTTTCGGTTTCCTTGCGCAAGACAAGAACAGGCTTCCCGAGGGACGGTGCTTCCTCCTGAAGGCCACCTGAATCAGTCAATATCAAATGGCTTCTATTCATAAGATTATGCATTTCATCTATCCGCAGAGGATCTATCAAATGTATCCTTGGGTGGCATAATTGGGCATGCGCGGCATCGTATATATTAGGATTCCTGTGCAATGGATAAATGAATTCAACATCTTCATATGCATCGGCGATCCTAATGACGGCTTCAAATATCTGCCTTAGAGGCTCGCCGAAGTTCTCCCGCCTGTGCGCGGTAAGAAGAATTATGCGCTTATTGAAATCGATGTTTCTCAGCGCATCGCTTTGGAATATATAATCATCCTTTATCACGCTAAAAAGTGCATCTATTACCGTATTGCCGGTGACATACACATTTTTGCAGGCGTTTTCTTTGCGTAGATTATGCGCATTGTTTTGCGTAGGAGCAAAGTGCATATCCGCTATATGCGTTATAAGAGTCCTGTTCATTTCTTCCGGGTATGGCGACAACTTATTATATGTGCGCAAACCGGCCTCGACGTGTCCAACGGGCTTCTTGGCGTAGAAGGATGAAAGCGCCGCCGCAAAAGACGTTGTCGTATCTCCGTGCACAAGAACCAAATCCGGACCGGCTTTTTCGATTATAGACGTAAGGTTCAGGATTATATCGGAGGTTATCGATGAAAGGGTTTGGCCTTTTTTCATGATGTTCAGGTCATAATCCGGCAATATGCCAAAGACCTCCAGCACCTGATCAAGCATCTCCCTGTGCTGCGCGGTAACACAGGTTATATTGCTCATGCCGCCTCGTGACTCGATCTCCTTTATCAACGGCGCCATCTTTATAGCTTCCGGCCTTGTGCCAAATACTGTCATTATCTTGATTTGCTGCATCTTTTGGCTTACCTTCTGTTCCTTTCTCATTTTCCCTTACGGTATATCAACGATAATACATAGTTATGAACGTTGTCAAGGTTTGCCAAAGCTCGGCTCAATGGCTCTATTGCTCATATCAAACGACATTGACGGATATTTTACATTTATTTGTCATAGAAACCATACGGGTTTATGATAAGATATTAACAAATAATATTTGATTGCAAGTACATTTTTCTAAACTTGAATCTTATCTTATAGGTGTTATATGAACAAGTACAAAACTGCCAAAAGAAGATTGATCCTAATATTGAGCTTTATATTTTTGCTTACCTCATTCCCAGTAAACGTATCGTTCGCTGCCGGAGACGAAGGTTATATACGCGTCAAATTATCCATGCAAAAGCTTTCCAGCATCCCCTT
>JAVBOF010000163.1:0-8209 GCA_031550915.1 Eubacteriales bacterium
CTGAGCGCATCTAGAATTCGTAGATACCGGATTCGTCTTGTTCATCCCGCTGAACGATGCCATGGTCATAGATCATCAGCTTTTCGACTGTTTTAGCATCATCGAATATGACCATTTTCTTTGTACCGCCGATCATCGTTCTCCGCTCTTTGATTGGTGAGAGCCAACTCGATTTTATATGGGCGATAAAGCTTTCGTATTTCATGGTAAGGTAAGTAAGCGTCTCCTGTTTACCGTAGCGCTTTTCTCCGACGGCCTCAAGATGGATCGGAACCATACCGCCAGAAATATAGTCTATTACGGCTAGATCATGTACCGCAAGGTCCAGCATGGCATTGACATCTTGCCTTATCGGTCCGAGATTCATGCGTGAAATATCAAAATAGACCAGTTCGCCAAGCTCTCCGGCCTCGTACATATTTTTAATATATCTTATAATAGGATGGTAAATCATTATATGGTCGCAATGGAGAACAAGATTATTTTCCATCGCAAGTTCATGCAGGAATGTTGCCCGTTCTGCATTTGTAGCAATTGGTTTTTCGATAAAAAGGTGTTTACCGGATTCTAGTATCTTTTTCGCAACTTCAAAACTTGGCTCCGTTTGGATCGCCAGACAAAATGCGTCGATATTTGGATCACAAAAAAACTTCTCATAATCGGATGTAATATTGAATTGATCGCCGTAGTTTTTCTTTGCGACTTCCAAACGCGCGGGATTCATGTCGCAAACCGCATGTAAATGGATATTTTTGGAGGTGATCAAATTACGAACGACATTTGCGCCCCAATATCCATATCCGATATGTACGATATTAATCAATTATCTTCCTCCATATTGCAGAATAAAATTAATAATCAAATTTGCTTCATGATTAGAGACAGATAAATCTTGCTTATTAAGTATAGCAAATGCATAAGAAGGATTCAATTAACTGTCTTTACCGGACAAGATGAAGATTCATAAAGAGAAATACAACTTAATCCATTTTGGCAAAAAAGTTATTTATACTGGTGATCCTCCATCCATTTTTCTGATGAATGACAGTAGATCTCAAATTGTGCGAAGAAAAACCCGTATAAAACTCGGTTGCTCCGCTTTCGACTGTCATAACTATCTTAAATGCCTGTATCTGATGCCCCTTTCCCATGTAGGGCATGTTCAAATATTTGCCGATAAGATGGAATTTGGGAGTCTTTTGGCCGTAACCAAAATTGTATAGCGATAAAAAGCCGATGGGCTGATCGTCTTCGACATTATAGGCTTCATATACGCTATAAGATTTCTCATTGCCGTTTTGAGCTTTTTCATAAAGATCTCTGATCCAAAGGGAATAGCGACGGTTTGTTTTATCTATCCCAATGCGTGGGTCGATATTGAAACGCTCATCTGTGAAGATACCTTCCTCTATCTTTGCGCATACACGGTCAATGCCGCTGCCCTCGACCTTTTTTGCATACAGCTTATTTGAGCATTCCCGTAAATAATCCATCTTTCCAGCGTTTTCCGCAGTGTCAAAGATCACATTTAGAATTGAATGCACAAAATGATATCCAGCGTCTTCGATCATACCAGTGATTTTGAAAGATTGAGTTGATGGAACGATGAAAGTACGCAGATCTTTTTTATCTTTCATCTGTTCGATGGCATCGCGAACCATTTCGGGAGTATCTTCGTCGTCCAGGTATATTTCAACGGAGTCTATGCCAAGGTTCCTCTGTTCCCACACTGCATCGATTATTTTCATTTGTGCCTCCCCCTATTATGAATCGCAGTATGCATTCATATACCGTGAATGGCTGCATAAGCATAACAGGATTATATCACAAAAACCGTTGGATTATAACGGCTTGCGATGAGACTGCCTGATCAACAAAAAAGTTTCAACTGATCCGGGTATATCTCCGGCTATAAAAAAGCTTCCCATATACCTGGGAAGCTTCGTGAAAATACGCTCAATCGTCATTAGTTATATTTATATATTCCGCGGCAACGAAGGCGACATTACCTCCGTAGTTGATCTGATGCCAGCCAGGCACATAGTTTTGTTTGATTATACTAACCTGGTCGTTGATATCGAGCAAGCCCATTATGTCCGAATTCGTTGAAGGGAGCATTCGGACGCGAAGGCCTTCGGTATTGACCCTGCCGATATATTCGATCTTTGAAGTTGTGGCGGACCTGGGCACCTGTGCAGAGAATTTTTTCACCTTACCCGAAAGCACGTAGCCCTCTTTACCTTCAAAGCGTATCTTGTAGAATGAACCGTAGGTATTTACGTGGGTTCCCCAATCCCTTGCGTCCATCGTTGCTATTACATCTGAATTGATGTCATCGTTTTCATATATCCTTGTTTGCCCTTGCGCCTGCAGGCGGTAGCCTTGGCGCGTTGTATATTTTGAATTGACTTTTATGCTTGCTGCGCGGACATAAGCGATCTTGCCGCTGCCTGTCTTTACCTTCAACCATGTGCTGTTCATCTGCAGTATCTTGACGCTAGAACCCTTGCTTAATGTGCCTATGGTCTTCTCCTGGCCGCTAACTCCAGTACGTAGCTCTGCCGTAACGATAGCGGTGCCGGTTCCATAGTTTACGGCTGGTGTTGTATCCTTTGTCCAGCTGTAATTGGCGAAGGATCTCATTTTGTTCTTCAGCTTGCTCCTAAGAGCGCCGTTATATGACTTGCCAGTTATTTTTACGATGGTACCGGCAGGGCAATTATAATATATCCACATCGCGTCATCGACGGGCAACCGGATACAGCCATGGGATGCCTTTTCGCCAAGGTTGCGGTAGGCGCTGGACTGCATATAGCTTTTCGAATTTATCTGGCGTGTGAAAGTCGGCGAATGAAAATAAATCCCACCGACAACCTGCGTCCAATATTGAGCATATACCCGGAAATTAACAAAATAGCCGAAGCGTTCCTTCATGCCAAGCATTTTAAACGAACCCGTTGGAGTGGAAAAGCCAGACATGCCGGATGAACACAGAGCCTGTCGTACGATTTCGTTATCCTCATAAACGGTCATTATCTGGTTTGTAAGGTCAACCTCGATGCGATATTTACTGGCATCCAAATTGAATTTGAAAGATTTTGCCATTGATGTGGCGGGCGAAAAAATCATGATTGCCAGAGTTATAGATAAAATGACAGCAACGATTTTCCTTTTCATTGAATAGCAACACCTATACACAAATTTATTTCTATTTATACTGTCCATGATACAATATAATGCTTTGAGCCGCTGTAAAAAATAAATTACATGTGGGGTTGTAAAATCTTTGTATTGAAGTTGTTATAGATCATTCGCAAAATTGCTTCCTATGATTAGAAAAGCAAAACATGATATGTGCGATTATCCGGGACTGAACCGTAGCTTTAATAGACGGAAGACGTTTTGTGAAACAGCCGTCAAATATTCCGCGGCATGCGTTTTCATCATATCTTCTGGCTCTGGCACCATACAGGCTGAAAACAAAGCGGCGGCGCCTGATTTGTACAGGACTTCGAAACCTTCCCCGAGTGACCCGGATATTACAACTGCGGGCACGCCCTGCTTTGCCGCAGCCTGACAAATACCTCCGACGGCTTTTCCCATAGTGCTTTGGTAGTCGCTGCGGCCTTCGCCTGTAATTACCATATCGCAGTCATTTAAGGCGGAGTCAAAACCGTATGCGGCCAGAATCGTCTCGATACCGCTGGTTAGTTTGGCTTCTGCAAAGTACAAAAGCGGAACGGCTATCCCGCCCGCCGCACCCGTGCCCGGCGTCGCTTGAGTATCCATACCTGTTTGTTGCATAATCGTTTTACCGAGCAAAGTCAATCCGGTATCTAGCAGAATGACATCCTCCGGCGATGCTCCTTTTTGAGGGCCGAAAACATATGCCGCACCGTTTTTGCCATATAGAGGGTTAGTCACATCGCAGGCAATCGTGATATCACAACCGGCAAGCTCGGGCAGCATATCTGTAGAGTCGATGCTGCATATATCCAAAAGGCCTTCACCGCCGGATTGTATAGCTTTGCCCTCGCTGTCGAGATAATGTATTCCTAAAGACGCTGCCATTCCCGAGCCGCCGTCCGTTGTGGCACTGCCGCCTATGCCCAGGACAATGCTCTTGCAGCCTTGCGCTAACGCATCGCGGATGAGCTGACCCGTGCCATAAGTCGTAGTTTTAAGCGGCGAATATTCTTCAGGCGAAAGCAGAGCCACCCCGGAGCAGGCCGCCATCTCTACTACTGCTGTACCATTGGGAAGCATGCCATATGCGGCTTCGATATCGCGCATCAAAGGATCCTTGGCAATTATATACCGCTTGCTTCCGCCGATCGCGTAGAGCATACTGTCTACAAAGCCGTCTCCTCCATCCGCAAAGGGCATAGAGATGATATTTGCATACGGAAAGGATTCCAGCGCCGCAGATTTCATTATTTTGCATACATCTATGGAACTTAGAGTGCCCTTGAATGAATCAGGCGCAAGGATAAGTTTTTTCATAAATCACCTATGCTTAAGCATAATTGAGTAAAACACATGGATCCAACTATTATGCTTACACATTAACAACGTTGACCGGATTGCCCTCCAGATAGCATTTAAGATTATTTTGCGCTATATTTAAAAGCCTTTCGCGAGAGGCTTTTGGCGCCCAGCCGAAATGCGGCGTTATGAAACAGTTTGGGGCCCCGATAAGCGGGCTACCTTCCTTTGGGGGCTCGGCGCTCAGAACATCGGCTGCAAAGCCTGCGAGCTTCCCGCTTTCCAAAGCTTCTCGCACATTGCGCTCGTTGATGAGGGGACCGCGCGCAGTATTTATAAGAATTGCGCCATCCTTCATTTTTGAAAGCGTATTCGTATCGATCAGCCCTGTTGTTGCATCTGTCAGCGGGCAATGAAGGGACAAGATATCTGAAGTCGCAAGCACTTCATCCAAACGGCACAGCTTCACTTTACCATCTTCCGATATGCCCCTTTTATCTTTATTGAAAGCGATCACTTGCATACCGAATGCACCGGCTATGCTTGCGACCTCGCTTCCGATCCTTCCATACCCGATTATACCAAACGTCTTACCTGCCAGTTCTATCAGGGGATAGTCCCAATAGCAAAAATCCCTGCAGTTGCTCCATTTTCCGTCGAATACGGTTTTCGAATGGTATGCGACATGGTGGCACATTTCCAGCAAGAGCGCGAAGACAAGCTGTGCGACTGAGACCGTGCTGTAAGCCGGTATATTTGTAACGATAACGCCATGTTCACTGGCGCTGTCAACATCCACAACATTGAATCCGGTTGCCAGGACACAGACAAATTTTAATTGCTTTTTTGCATTGAAGATATCCGAGTTAAGCGGCGTTTTATTTGTAAATACTATCTCCGCGTCGCCGATACGCTCATAAATCTGTTCTACGCTGGTGCGTTCATATATCACGCATTCACCAAAGCTCTTCAGACCTTCCCAGCTTAAATCACCGGGGTTCGTGGTATAACCGTCTAAAACGACTATCTTCATATTTTCCTCCAGAGATCGATCATATTGATGATGCGATTATAGCCCTTTTGGAGCGTTAATCATACCATCGTAATCAACAATTCGCCTGCCTTTACCGAACCTCCCTCTTTTATGAGGACTTCCTCGATCGTTCCCGACATCCTGGCTACAACGGAAGTTTCCATCTTCATCGCTTCGATTACAGCAAGAACCTGGTTTTCCTCAACCTTATCGCCTGGTTTTACGTTTATGACGGAAACCATACCGGGGATCGAAGCGCCGATCTGGGATTTGTCCTCCGGATCTGCCATTATGGCCTGATATACATTTGCCCCAGCGTTTTTATCCGGCACTGCAACTTCCCGGCGCGCACCGTTCAATTCGAAATGGACATTTCGCGTACCGTCCTCATTCAGATCGCCCATTCCAAGATATTTTATTACGAGCGTTTTGCCTTCCTCGATGTTTATCTTGTTCGTTTCTCCAAGGGCCATGCCCTTGAAAAACACATGGCTTCCCATCCTCATAAGGTATCCGTATTCCTGACGGTGCAGGCAAAAGTCTTCGACGACTTTCGGGTACAGGCACCATGATATAACCGTACGTTCGGAGGGGTTTGGATAGAATTTTTCGACCTCCTTGCGCGCTTTGGCAAAATCGATCGGATCCAATAATTCACCCGGCCGGCAGTCTATTGGTTCTTCTCCCTTTAGTACGACCTTCTGAAGCTCTTTTGGGAAGCCCCACGGGGGCTGTCCCATCATACCTTTGAAATAGGAGACGACCGAATCGGGGAAGGTCAAGGCTTCACCTTTAGCAACAATATTATCCGGCGTGATATCATTTTGGACCATGAAGATAGCCAGATCTCCGACCATTTTGGATGAAGGTGTAACTTTGACGATATCTCCAAGCATATCGTTTACAGTTTTGTACATTTCCTTGACAGCTTCGAACTGGTGGCCCAAGCCAAGGCTTTCGACCTGGGATTTCAAGTTTGTGTACTGGCCGCCCGGCATCTCATAGCGGTATATATCGGTGGACGGGTTCTTTATATCACCTTCGAATATATCGTAACGCAACCGCACGTCGGACCAGTAGTCTGAAAGCTTCTGCAGCCTTTCGATTTCGAAGCCCGTATCCCTTTCCTGCCCGCGCAGTGCCGCGACCAATGCATTCATCGAAGGCTGACTGGTCATTGACGACATTGAGTCTATGGCGGTATCCACAATATCCACTCCGGCTTCGGCGGCCATAAGATAAGCCGCGACCTGGTTGCCGGACGTGTCGTGGGTATGAAGATGTAACGGCAGCCCAATCTCATTCTTAAGCGCTGTAACGAGCTTCTTCGCCGCATATGGTTTCAATAATCCAGACATATCCTTTATAGCAAGCAGATGGGCTCCGCGCTTTTCGAGTTCCTTGGCAAGGTCTACATAGTACTTGAGCGTGTATTTGTCCCGGGTTTCATCGGATATATCGCCGGTATAGCAAATAGTGGCCTCGCAAAGCTTGTTTTGCTTTAATACTTCTTCGATGGCAAGCTCCATGCCTGGTAGCCAGTTAAGTGAATCGAACACCCTGAATACGTCTATCCCATAATTTGCAGCCTGCTGAATGAACGCCCGGACAAGGTTATCCGGATAATTTGTATAGCCTACGGCATTAGCGCCCCGAAGAAGCATTTGGAAAGGTATGTTTGGTATCTTCTGCCTCAGCAGATCCAGCCTTTCCCAGGGTGACTCCTTCAAAAAGCGGTACGCAACATCAAAGGTCGCGCCGCCCCACATTTCCAATGAAAAGCAATCGTTCAGTATCTCCGCCGTGCCTTCGGCGCAATTGACTATATCGCGCGTCCGAACCCGTGTTGATACGAGAGACTGGTGGGCATCGCGCATGGTGGTATCGGTTATCAACAGCTTCTTTTGCGCTAGAACCCAATTTTTCACCGCAGTGGGACCTTCGGCATCGAGCAATTGCTTTAGACCGCTGCATTTTGGCGGTGTGCTTTCATAAGGCGGAAAACGGGGGATATCGAATTGCCTTCGCTCGGTATCAGGATTATCCACCTGTATCTGCGCGATATATTTCAACACCTTAGTTGCACGGTCCCTTCCGGTATCGATATCGAAAAGCTCTTCGGTTTCATCTATAAATTTTGTATGGCATTGACCCGCGACAAAAACCGAGTGGGTAAGAATGTTTGTAATAAAGGGTATATTTGTTTTTACCCCGCGCACATGCTCCTCGCTTATCGCCCTGATCGCTCTTCTGCAGGCGCCGTAAAAAGTATTGTCCCAGGAGGTGACCTTGACAAGAAGCGAATCATAATACGGGGAGATAACGGTACCGGCGGTCACGTTCCCGCCATCCAGCCTTACGCCGAATCCTCCACCGGAACGGTATACTGTTATTTTTCCGGTGTCGGGGGCGAAATTGTTAGCGGGATCTTCCGTAGTGATCCGGCATTGAATGGCGTAGCCCTTTATGCGCAGATCGTCCTGTGACTTCATTCCGATGCGCGGATCGGACATCGGATGCCCTTCGGCAATAAGTATTTGGGCACGTACAAGGTCTATGCCTGTCACCTGCTCCGTAACGGTATGCTCGACCTGTATCCTTGGGTTCATTTCAATGAAATAATGGTTGCCGTATTTATCCACCAGAAACTCTACTGTCCCGGCGTTGATATAATTGACCTGTTTTGCTATT
>JAVBOF010000164.1:0-8569 GCA_031550915.1 Eubacteriales bacterium
GAACAGTGGCAGATGCTCATAGCTCAGGTCGCGGATATCCAGAAAGAACTTTCCGCTATAGTGCTTTTCCAATAACTTATACAGTATCGTACCTGAAAGCGTGGTCAGAATGATCAGCTTATCATACTTTTTTTCCATAATGATGCCCTTAGCGAACTTTGCAAAGCCATAAAAATCAAAGATCTTTTTGAATTTGCTCTTTTTTAGTTTGGAGGCTTTTGCGTAAACGTGCCTCACTCTGTCATCGTATTTATTTTCATCGCTGCCGTCACGGTTCCAGCAAATGATCTCACAATCCAAAGCCAGTTTATCTAAAATTTCCAAGTATTTTTGCATATAGGGGCAATAACGCAGATTGCCTATGAAAACTATGCCTATCATAATTTCCTCACAAAATTTTTCTACCCGCGAATAATAGTCGCAATTAAATGTAAACTACTACCGAGGTGATTTGATGGCAAAAAAATCAAAGGAGCAGAACGGGAAAAACTTGCACCCCAATACTTCAGGCAGGGTCGATATCGATCGAGCGGAAACAGGCTATGCCGAAGAGGATGCGCCGCGGGAATGACCCCGCGGCGTTTATCTATATTTTCTCAATGCCTATCTCCGCTTTTTCTGCGTTCAGTTCAAGCCCTTTTTTGTAGCTCCCGCCTTCGAATCCGTTTATTGCATCCGCAAGCAAGACGGAGGAGAGCACGTTACTATTTGCATTTATTATAGCGGATATCTTTTCGTTGCCCCAATGATACAGCCTTATATGGTCAGTTACCTCAAAGCCGGCTTCCTTGCGCATATTTTGTACCTTGGAGATCAATTCCCTTACATATCCTTCCTCCAAAAGCTCTGGGGTTATCTGCGTATCCAAAACAACGGCCTTGCTTCCGTCCTTTTCCACAATAAAACCTTCCCTTTGCATAGGCTCAATAAGTGTATCCGCTTCGTCCAGCACTATCTCCGACCCCAGCAGGTCGAATCTATATTGCCCGCCGCCAGCAAAGATGTCCACGATCGTATTTCCGTCCGCTTCCGAAAGGTGCTGTGATATAGCCTGCAGCATCTTGCCATAGCGCGGGCCGAGCGTCTTTAGCTGTGGTTTTATTCTGTAAGACGCAAATTCTGCTGTATTATCCACAAACTCTATGCCTTTTATATTAAGTTCATCGCATACGATGTCCGTATATTGCTGAGGAAGCTTTTCCACGCCCTGCACCATTATCTTTTGGAGCGGCTGGCGGTTTTTGATATTCGCAGTGTTCCTTGCCGCCCTGCCCAAAACCACTATATCGAGCACGTCGTCCATGTTCTTCTCCAGCTCCGTATCTATCATGCTCTCATCCGCCACGGGATAATCGCATAGATGTACACTTTTGGGCGCATTCCCGTTTGTGCTGCGGATTAGGTTTTGATATATGGATTCGGCCATAAACGGTACAAACGGCGCACTTAGCCGCGTTAGGGTGTCCAGCACGGTAAACAGTGTCATATAGGCATTTATCTTATCCTGTTCCATGCCCTTTGCCCAAAATCTTTCGCGGCTGCGGCGGACATACCAGTTGCTCAAGTCATCCGTAAAACGCTGGATCTCTCGGCCGGATTCCGTTATACGGTAGCTGTCCAAATGCGCGCACACTTTTTTAATAAGGCTGTTTGCCCTCGACAGTATCCAAAGGTCCATCGCGCCTAACGATTCCTTTTCCAGCTTATGCCCGCACGGGTCAAATGAATCGATGTCCGCGTATAGAACGTAAAAAGCATAGGTGTTCCAAAGTGTACCCATAAACTTTCTCTGTGTCTCACTGACGGCTTCTTCATAAAACCGGCTGGGGAGCCAGGGCATGCTGCCGGTGTAAAAATACCAGCGTACAGCATCCGCCCCCTGCTTATCCAATATCTGCCATGGGTCGACAACGTTGCCGAGGTGCTTGCTCATCTTCTTTCCGTCCTTATCCTGAACATGCCCCATAACAATGCAGTTTTCGAAAGGAGATTCGCCGAATATGCATGTGGATATCGCCAACAGGGTGTAAAACCAGCCCCTCGTTTGGTCTATTGCCTCGCTAATAAAATCGGCCGGGAACCTCGATTCAAAGATCTCCTTGTTTTCAAAAGGATAATGCCATTGCGCAAACGGCATACTTCCGGAATCATACCAGCAGTCGATGACTTCGCTCGCGCGTTTCATCACGCCACCGCATTTTTCGCATTTGATCGATATCTCATCAATAAAAGGCTTATGTAGCTCTATATC
This sequence comes from Eubacteriales bacterium, assembly GCA_031550915.1. GTDB lineage: Bacteria > Bacillota > Clostridia > Christensenellales > MGBC116941 > JAVBOF01. The sequence goes on from JAVBOF010000164.1 coordinate 2,252, forward strand.
ATCCGGCACATCTTCGCCCATATCCTTTAGCTCCGCCCTTGATCCAATGACGTGTATATGCCCGCAGGAACATTCCCAAACGGGCAGCGGAGTACCCCAATACCGTTCACGGCTTAGGCCCCAATCGATGACATTCTCCAAAAAGTTGCCCATGCGGCCTTCTTTGATGTTCTCTGGCAGCCAGTTCACGCTTCGGTTATTAGCCAAAAGCAGCTCTTTCATCTTCGTCATGCGGATAAACCATGTGCTGCGCGCGTAGTATAGCAGCGGTGTGTCGCAGCGCCAGCAGAACGGATAGCTGTGTTCGTATTCACTGATTTTATAAAGAAGCCCCTGTTCCTTCAGTTTTTCCGTTATCTGCGGATCGGCGTCCTTGCAAAATATACCCTCCCAATATGTTTCGGCCGTCATATTGCCCTGTTCATCCACAAGCTGTATAAACGGCAAGCCATAACCGTTTCCGACCCGGGAATCGTCCTCGCCAAAAGCGGGGGCTATGTGGACGATACCGCAACCGTCTGTAAGCGTCACGTAATTGTCGCAAACCACATACCAGCCTTTTTCCGGCATCTCTTCCTGCATTTTTTGCTGGAAGCCAAAAAGCGGTATGTATTGCAGGCCTTCAAGCTCCTTGCCCGTATAGCTTTCCAATATCTTGCATTTCTCGCCTAAAACGTTTTCGGCAAGCGCTTCCGCCATTATTATCTTCTCAACGCCGTATTGGAGCTTAACGTATTTTTCCTTAGGATTTACGCAAAGCGCCACGTTGCTGGGCAGCGTCCACGGCGTCGTCGTCCACGCCATAAGGTATTCGTTTTCCTTGCCTTCAACGCGGAATTTAACGTAGATGGATCTCTCTTTAACATCCGCATACCCCTGCGCAACTTCATGCGAACTCAAAGCCGTGCCGCAGCGGGGGCAGTACGGCACCGTCTTATGCCCTTTATATAAAAGATCCTTCTTATGTAATTCCTTTATAGACCACCATACGGATTCGATATAATCGTTTTCATAGGTGACATACGGGTCCTCCATATCCGCCCAGAAGCCTACGCGTTCAGACATGCGCTCCCATTCCTCTTTGTACTTCCAAACGCTCTTTTTGCATTCCTCGATAAACTTGCCTACCCCATAGCCTTCGATCTGCGGTTTTCCGTCCAACCCAAGCTGCCGCTCAACCTCCAGTTCCACCGGCAGGCCATGCGTATCCCAACCAGCCTTACGGAGCACATTGTATCCCTGCATAGATTTATACCTGGGGATTAAATCCTTAATGCAGCGCGTAAGGATATGCCCTATGTGCGGCTTTCCGTTTGCCGTTGGCGGGCCGTCATAAAACGTGAAAGGTTTTCCTTTTTCACGAAGTTTGTTGCTTTCTTCAAAAATCCTTTCTTTATTCCAAAAATCCAGTACTATTTTTTCTCTGGATACAAAATCTAACGATGATTCAACCTTTTTATACATTTGCATCTCCTCAATTACCGTTAATAATCAAAAAAACGCCCTCATCCAATTAATTTGGACGAAAGCACATAACTTCCGCGGTACCACCCAATTTGGCGCCAACGCGCCCCCTCTGTACCTTAACGCGGCAAACGTGCCCCGCTACTTATTTCACGCGGCAACTCCGGGAGGATACCGTTTGCATAAACTACAACCGGCTTCCACCATACCCGGCTCGCTGATGTTATCTTGCAAACGACTTGTTCCCATCGATGCTTTATCTCTGTTCCTGTTTTGCATATTATATTGTAAGAATCCGCTTTTGTAAAGCCCTCTTTAATGGTCTGAGAATCATACGGTGATATTCGCATATTTTTTGCACTGTATGGCGGGTTTTTCATAGTATATTATGGACTATAACAGCGATTTATATCAACGTTGGCCCCTGTTTCGCATACCCTGCGTCAAACTCTTTATTTCCGGAGGTAGCGTAATGAACAATACGAATAATAAACAGGGTTTAGGAAGCGGATTCCAAATGAACCCTCTGCTCACCGGTATAGGTCAGAATTTTTACGGAATGAATCAGGGTGCCGCCCCGTTGCAGCCCGGACAATGCATGGATGAGGCCGGTAAACCATTTGGCAAGGGACCTGAAATGAATCAAAACAGCCCTATGGCAGCATCTTCATTTGCTATAGCCGGACCTCGCGGCCCTGAGGGACCTCGAGGTTTGCAGGGCATCCCCGGCCCGGATGGCCAAAAGGGTGCAAAAGGTTCACAGGGTGTGCAAGGTATGCCCGGTCCGCAGGGACCGGAAGGGCCGCAAGGGATACAGGGGCTGCAGGGTATTCAGGGGGCGCCAGGACCAATTGGCCAGCAGGGACCGGAAGGCCCGCAGGGGCTTATCGGCCAGATCGGGGCGCAGGGGCCGGAAGGCCCGCAAGGCATACAGGGTGTGCCCGGTCCGGCGGGTCCAAGAGGTCCGGTAGGACAAATAGGCCCGATGGGGCCGCAGGGCACGCAGGGGCTGCAAGGTGTTCCGGGGCCGCAGGGGCCGCAGGGGCCGCAGGGCGCCGCAGGTTTGGGCCTTGAGAGCTTTATCTATCTCTACAGAACGGGCGAGAGTGAAGTTGATCCCGGCGCCGATTTTAGCTTTAACAACCTTCCTGTTCCACTTACGCCACCGCCGCCGATATCAATGGCGCTTTCTTCCACCGCGGTTTTAGGCAATGCAGGCGTATTTGAGATTTCATTTTCCATTATGCCCTCAACCATAAATGACGAGGTCGCACTTTTTATTAACGGGGAGGAGGCGCCTGGAACACGGTTTGACGGAAAAGGCGCCAACAAACGCATCTGCGGCCATGCTCTGCTTGAAATAGCGGGCACGCAGCTTCCCGCGAGCCTCACTTTGCGTAATGTCTGCGGCCATCCCATACGCACGAAGGGTATCAGTGAGACCTCCGTCACAGCCGCTTTGCTCATAAAGCTTTTGACGTAGGAAAACTTTAATGAAAAAAACACTCCGTTTGGGTATACTGAGTAGTGAGTATATCAAGGAGGTATTATTTTGAAAAAAGTTATATTAGAGATAAGCGGAATGTCCTGTGACCATTGCGTAAAACATGTCAAGGAATCATTGGACGGGCTTTCCGGCGTTGTTGCAGCGGATGTGACCCTATCACCGGGAAAAGCGGAGGTTTTTGCGGGCGAAGAGCTGAATAATGCCGTGCTTATCGGCGCCGTAGATGAAGCGGGGTATTCCGCAAAGGTCCTATCCGAGGAATCAGAATAGTTAAATCAAAAAATCAGTTCTCCGAAACGTATAATATAATATATCAGGCCGATAAAGGAACCGACACACAGTATAATGACCGATATATTATATCTGTCGGTTTTGCGGCGGTGGCGCATCCTGTTAAATATTATGCCGAAAACCGTGACGACTAAAACAAATATCAAAAGAAACAGGCCGTAGGGCAAAAGGGCTAGGTTCCAATGGTGTGAAACCTCTGCACCGGTCAGTCGTGTAAGCCAATCCTCCTGGCCGGGTTTTGCGGAATCCACAATGGATAAAATGGCGATTATGAAGACCCATCCGACTATACCGATAACCTTTATTGTAATAGTTATCCAGTCGTCCTTTCTTCTCTTTTCAACATAGCTTTTTTTATCCTGGCCATTACGTGGATATATCGTATTATAACTCAATATCTTCGCCTCCGCCGATTTTAAATGTATTATAGCACAGCGTACAATATAAAACATTATTTAAATAAAAAAAGCCGCCCCGGGGTGATTGGAGTCACCACCCCAGAGCGGAAGGGGAACATGTCTATCGCATTACGCGAAATACCTGGCAAATATATCTTATCAATACCGCAAAACCGCTTTTATCAGCCGTTCATTTTCTGGGTATTGTTATGGATATCATGTATGCCCCGTCTTGTTCTACCATGTCATATTCAACCGGTAGGCCACTGCTGCGCATTTGGTTGATTATTTCCTTTATGCTGTTTATAAAAAGCCTGCAATCCCTAAAGAGGCGGATAACGTTTTGTTTTTGAGCTGGATCCTGCTTTTCCGCCTTGTTTATCATATGTTCCATAAGGCCTTCCGTATCCTTTACCGAAAGCTTCTTTTCCTTTATGATCTCTATTGCACGCATCTGCATGTTTTCGTCCGTCAGGCGAAGTAATGCCCTTGCGTGTCTTTCCGTCAGCCTTCCATCAATGACCGAATCCTTTATGGCCTTTGGTAGTTTCAAAAGCCTTAGCTTGTTAGCTATCGTGGATTGGTTTTTGCCCAACCTCTTCGCAAGCTCGTCCTGCGTCAACCCGTGATCGATCAAAAGGTTGTTGAACCCCTCCGCTTCCTCCAAAAAATGAAGGTTTTCCCTCTGAAGGTTTTCTATCAACGCGATTATGGCTGAATCCTGCTCATACGCACTGATTATTATCGCGTCGATATGCGTCCAGCCCGCACATTTTGCGGCGCGGAGCCGCCTTTCTCCCGCAACGATCTCGTATTCGCCAACGCTCGTCATACGCACGTTAATCGGTTGAAGCTGTCCATACGCCTTGAAGGAATTTGTTAGCTCCTGTATGCCGTCGTCAGAAAATGACTTTCTTGGTTGGTATGGGTTTGGCCGAATACGATCTATCGGTATGCTAACCAACTTCGTCTCGTTTAGCTCAGGCTTTTCCTTTGGTATAGCCTGTCTGTACCGAACCATAATCATCCCTCCGTAAAACACCCCGCGCACAAAATGTATATATATACAACAAACGCACTAAATAGTTCTAATGTTGCAAATAAAGAAATCCATGTGAAATCATATTCAACATGGAAACATATATTCCTGCTTATGTTTTTTCCGTTTGACAATATTCGAAGATTATTTCAAAACATTCTTATAAATATACAAAAACAATTCACCTATTCGACAATATTGCTTTTATTTTCCTTTTATGCCCTGGATCCGTCCATCTTTAACAGCGTACATATTGACGTTATTAAAATTCTTCGGTATGCTTTCCAGGCTGGTACACGTAATAAAAGATTGAACCGTATCTATATATTCCACTAGTTTATTTTGCCGGTCTTTGTCCAGCTCCGAAAAAACGTCGTCAAGCAATAATACAGGCATACTGGATGTGATTTTTTCTATAAGCTTCAGCTCCGCAAGCTTCAGAGACAAAACGGCCGTTCTTTGCTGGCCTTGCGACGCGTGGAACCTCGCGTTTTTTCCGCATATGTAGATATTTATATCATCCCTGTGCGGACCGACAGAGGACTGGCCGTATCGGATATCTTCCTCCCTATGTTCCAAAAATGCCGCAAAGAGGCCGTCCTTTATTGCCGCTCTGTCTGCGGCGGAAACGATGCAATCATATTCAAGGTACATACTATCGCCTCCGGAAATATACCGGCACATCTCATCCGCCAACGGCTGAATTTTTTTGATAAACTCGCTGCGGTATTCAATGATCTTCGCGCCGCTCTCGGAAAGCTGTTCATCCCAAACATCCAGCATCTCCCTGTTGCCGCTTTGCCGAACCTGCTTCAACAGCGTGTTTTTTTGCTTTATCGTCCTTGTATAGCTTTGCAGCATATAAAAATATGCCGGCTTCAACTGTGAAAGGCAGATATCCATAAACCTCCGGCGTTCCTTAGGTCCGTCCTTTATCATCCTGAGATCTTCCGGCGCGAAAAGGACTGCGCATAGCGTCCCCATTAGCTGCCCCATCTTACTGATAGGCTTGGCGTCCAAAATGATGCTCTTTCGTTCGTTTCGGTTCAGTAATACCCGGATATCATGACGGATATCGCTTTTATACAGATCCAATCTGATATCCGCGATATCGGAATCATCCCTTATCAGCCTCACATCTGTATTCGTCCTGTGGGATCTGCCCGTGGCGCAAAAATATATCGCCTCGCAAAGATTTGTTTTCCCCTGGGCATTTTTTCCCGCGAATACATTAACGCCCTTTCCGGGCGCTAACATAAGTTCTTTATAATTCCTGAAATCCTTTAATTGTATGCCACTAATATACATAGTATCAGCTTTCCAATAACCTGACCGGCAACACAAGATACAGATATCCGCTTCCTTCGATTGGACGTATCAGGCAGGGACTTACGCTGGAATTAAAGTCCATATACACCTCATCATCATTCAAAACCTTCAAAACATCAGTAAAATAACGTGCGTTGAAGGCTATATCCAAAGCGTTACCGTCGCAGTATATATCCACCTCTTCATATACGTCGCCCATCTCGCTGTTTGCTGTCACAATCATCTTATCTTCGGTTATGCTCATCTTGACAAGGTTGCTTTTGCCTTCCCTTGCCATTAGCGATGCCCTG
>JAVBOF010000065.1:0-4459 GCA_031550915.1 Eubacteriales bacterium
ATATCATGATAACATAAAGCATCCGTCATTTCAACAAAACAAGCTTGTTAAGTCATCAACTATTGCGGGCACAATGCTAGTAAATGGAGCCAACGAAGGGACTCGAACCCTTGACCTGCGCATTACGAATGCGCTGCTCTACCAACTGAGCTACGTTGGCATTTCGCCCCGCAACAATTTAGTATTATAGCATATATTCTATACCGTGCCAATACCCGTTTCAAGAAAAAATAGCATTGGACTTAGCTTCTGCGACACGTCAGCGTAGTAAACCCATAAATGAGCTTCCCGCTAGCACGTCCGGTAAACCAAGCCATTCCATAACGCTTGCGCCTATATCCGCAAAACTATCGCGCACGCCAAGATCAATGCCCTTTTTTATCTTTTCGCCATAAACTAGAACCGGAACATATTCCCTTGTATGATCCGTACCATGGAATGACGGGTCGTTTCCATGATCTGCAGTTATCATAAGTATATCATCCCGTCCCAAGGCGGATAAAAGTTCTGGCAGCCTTTTGTCCATCTCCTCCAAGGATTTTCCAAAGCCGATTACATCGCGTCTATGGCCATAGAGCATATCATAATCAATCAGGTTTGTGAATATAAGGCCGTCAAAATCCATAGCAATATAATCAAGCGTGGCCTCAAAGCTTGCCATATTGTTCTTTGTATGGTTATGGAGTGTAATGCCCTTCATGCAAAATATCTCGTCTATTTTGCCCACCGAAGCCACTTGAAATCCCGAGCCGGAAATCAGATCCAAAACCGTTTTCCCCGTCGGTTCGATGGAAAAGTCTCTGCGGTTTTCTGTCCGCGCATAGCTGCCTTCACTGCCTTCGAAAGGCCTTGCTATCACTCTGCATACGAGCCTGTCTCCCTGCATTATCTCCCTAGCTCGCCCGCATATTCTATATAGTTCATCTAAAGGTATGATGCTTTCATGTGCCGCGATCTGCATAACGCTGTCCGCAGAAGTATATATTATAAGGTTTCCCGTTTCAACGTGCTCTTTCCCAAGTTCTTTGATTATCTCGGTTCCTGAAGCGGGCTTATTCCCGATAAACCCCCTGCCGCAGGCATTTTTCAAATCAGATATTATATCAGCTGAAAATCCTTCCGGAAAAACTTGAAAAGGCCTTTCTGGAATAAGCCCCGCTATCTCCCAATGCCCGCCCGTCGTATCCTTTCCACAGAATTTTTCCGCGCATTTACCAAACGAAGCCTTTGGCTTCTGCACTGGAGGAAGAACAGAACCGCGGATATTCCCTATTCCAAGTGAAATCAAATTAGGTATGTTCAACTTATTCTCATATGCCTTCCAGACAGATCCGTATGTGTTTGCGCCTGTATCTCCAAACAAAGCTGCATCCGGCATTTCGCCAATGCCCACTCCGTCCATAACGAATATTATCGCTTTTTTGGACATAAAAAATCACCCAATCGCTATTATACGTCAATTGGGCACCCAATACTACACTTATTTGATAAGCCAGCTAATTAGCAATGGCGAAACAATACCTTCAATAATTACGCAGGCCATCAGTATTCCGATTGCTGGCATCAATGAATTGAAGTATGGACTCATGCTCTTAATCCTTTGTGCTGATGTCATCGGCATATGCGCAAACCGTAATCTTCCCGCTGCGTTTTGTATCGCCAAAGTGCCTATACGGATATAGCAGGGTATTATGATTATATTGGCCGGAACAATGCAGAGCAAAACTATTAAAAAGCCCTGAAATCCCAAGTTTTCTGTCAATACGGCTATTGTAAAACCTAGGATAAATCCCTTGGCCGCTTCTGCTACCAGAACAAAAGGTATGCCAACAAGCCACATGCCGAATAGTATCATCGGAAGCAATATCTTTATATTGTTCCAGATCGATTCAAAGACCGTCGACCAGATATCGCTCGTAGGCTTAAGAATGTTTCCAAAATGGGCGTTGAAATATTCCCCGTGTCCGCTTTTCATTTGTTCCACCGTGAATACGCCAGCCATTATACCGATCAACAGCAAGAAAAAAAGCGACGCATATATAATAAAATTCTTTTGTATATCACGTTTTATCTTATGTGTATAAACAGCCAAATGCTCATCCTCCGGATATATATCTTGGCCAAGCCTTTATATGTTCTATAAATATTCAAGGCAAAAAAAAATATTCCTCAGAGGCGAACGTTGTTAGATAAACAAAATCTTTATATTCCTGTGATATATAAAAAAGGCCCATTATAGGGCCTTTTGATCAGTAATCGTAACTTGTTTTGATCCGATCTGCAATCATTGCGATAAACTCGCTGTTGGTCGGTTTGCCTTTTTCGCGGTTTATGGTGTAGCCAAAAACCCGGTTTATGGTATCCATATTACCTCTGTTCCATGCAACTTCTATTGAATGCCTTATGGAACGCTCCACGCGCGAAGGAGTACTGGCAAATTTCTTTGCAATCGCCGGATATATCTGCTTTGTAATTCCTTTTATTTCATACTTTTCGTCTATAACTAGCAACAATGCCTCACGAATAAAGCCATATCCCTTCAGCTGTGGAGGTATTCCGATATCCTGCAGCATCTGGCTTATAAGGCTTTCAAGCTTTTTCGGCGCTACTGAAGATACGGGCTTGCCGCCTATATGATTCTCGCTCTCCTCGGACCATACAATTTCGATCATACGCCTTGCGACCATTTCAAAATCGCATGGCTTCAAAATATAATAATCCGCTCCAACTGAAAGCGATTTTTGCATAAACACATCTTGGCGGACAGCTGAGATGATCAGCACCTTTGGTCTCAAGGTAAAGCTCATGGAACGGATTTTTTCCAGAACTTCGAGCCCGTCCATATGGGGCATTATCAAATCCATTGCAATTACATCACATTTCGTGCTTATAAGGTGCTTAAGCGCATCCATCGCGTTGGTTGCGATCGCCACAACTTCGAATTCTTCCCGGCTCTGAAGATATTCACCGAGTTGCTCACAAAATTTTATATTATCGTCCGCAAGAATAACCCGGATTTTATTCATAAAACATCTATCTTACGGCCATCGTCAGCTCGATAAGCTTTTCAGCTTCCTTTGCCTTGGTTATCATATCGTCCGTTACGATATCGCCCTCATTTGCAATTATAGATCCGTCCGGCGAAACTATCTCTTTATTTACGGTTTTTCCAACAAGGTATTGGCTGCTGCGCTTTTCAAAGTAGTTGTCTCCGCCTGTATCGTCTTCGGATGCTTCTTCCTCAGCCTGTTCAGCAAAGGGTTGCGCAACAAAGGTTTCGAATGCAGGCGACTCTTCTACGGCTGATGCCTGTACAACCTCTGCAACAGGAGATTCCTGTTGAGTTATATTCTTTTGATCCACAAAAACAACTCCGGAAGATATCGTCAATACGCTTTCCTTATTGAATGTCAATCCGCCTTTAGCAATGTATGTCTGTATATCTCCGGAAGGATAATCGAATTCAAAGTCTTCGATCTCTCCCAAAACGTTACCTTCACTGGATACTACTCTGGAACCTACTATATCTGCATTAGTAAAGTTAAGTGAAAGTGCGTCTTCATTTTCCCAGATACTGTTTATTCCTACATTGGAATTTGTGATGATAAAATCATCACCGGCGCCGCAAAGATCATCGATAGGCAAAACCTTGAAACCAAAGCACCCTTTGCCGGTATCTAAAACCAAATAACCGATTGCTTTTTTTTCAGTATCGATTACAAGTTCACATACCTTGCCGCACTCGATACCCTCTTTGATAGACATCAATTTCATACCCAAAATACGGGATAGTCTTTCCATAGCTGTTCCCCCAAACATTCTTTATATTTTTCTTATGCATGGCATATTTCAGAGCTAATCTATTTTACCAAAACTTTGGTAATATAACCAATAAATAATTTAAAAATTCACACTTTATTTATTTTCAGAAGATTTTTTCAAGCCGATCTTATAAACAGCGCGAATCGGCCTATAATTATCCGAGGAAACAAATTCTGTATTTACGAGTTCACCCTTCAAATAGTATTCACGAAAAACTTTCGTTTTATATCCATCCCTTTCTGACTCAACTAGTATCTTTTTTCCATCAGCCAGTTCAGGGTCGGAGATATATTGAGGTTTATCAGGAGAAGATTTTTCCAGTATTTCCGGTTTTATGCGTATTTCATCATAGCCTGACCGGGAATATGCGCCGAATATCTTTACATACAGTCTGCCGCCCTTTATTTGTGCTGATATATACATTGGTTTTTTTGAGCGGTTTTTGAATACAAAATCCTTATTGGCGCTGTAATCTATCGTTGCATCCGTCCCAACGGGAAGATATTCGGCTGGCCAAGTATGCCTAAAACGTTGAACAATTTCGGCATCCGCCTTCAAAAGCGCATTATACAACGTGCCTGCAAGTTGGCATACTCCGCCGCCGGTATCGTCTATCAACTTTCCGCCATGTATTGCC
>JAVBOF010000079.1:0-13914 GCA_031550915.1 Eubacteriales bacterium
TAGGGACTGAGGCGAGACCTTCGCGCCGTCTAAAATATATTCGATATCAATAGACCAGGGCAAAGTTGTGGACGTTAAATAGCCCTGATAGTAAAAATCCCTTTCCTTTGCAAGCGCTTTGACGGTATCGCCGTCTTGTTCGATTTTATCCGTGCTGCTCAGGTTTGTGACCGAAGAATAATCGCCATAATCAACAATATTTCCAGGCTCGCTCATTTCAAAACGGTTGACCGAATATATATTGCGCACGGCGCCATCCGGTTCGAGGACACTGTATATCACCTCATTTTTGTATCTTATGGATGAGTTTGAATACGTCTCGCTGTCTGCCGCGCCGCTATTCTGCATAGCTAGAGCCGTTCCGCTGCTTATAATTAATGTGGCGGAAACCACCGCAGATACTATTGCTTTAAATAGTTTGTTTTTCATGTTTGATACCCCCGGATCTCAGTTTTTTGCGTTCTTTTCTTAGGAAATTTGCCTTTAGTGTTACCTTTCCGATTGGAACATCCAGCCACGTAAGCAGCGCAGGCAAAAAGCAGGTGACCATAATCACGGATAACAATGTACCTCTCCCCAGCAACAGGCCGATGTCCTGAATGGAGGGGTTTGATGAAGTGAAGTACAGAATGAACCCTGCCAGGGATAGTGTTGCTCCGGAAATCAAGACCGATTTGAACGTCTCTCCGAGCGAAAGATGTATGGCGTCATGCTTAAGCAGATTTTGCCGGTTACGCATATGATGCGTGGTCAACAGTATGGCGTAATCCACCGTTGCGCCCAATTGTACAGTTGATAGTACAAGATAACCTATGAAGTTTATGCTTTCGCCTTGAAAATAAGGGATAGACAGGTTTATCCATATACCTGCCTCTATGGTTAGCAACAGCAAAATAGGCAGTATTGCAGAGCGGAAAGTAATGAGCAGGACCACGAAAATCGCAACGATGGCTATAATGTTTACATTCAGATTATCTTGCTCGACGAGGGCTTTCATATCGTATAGATTGGCGCTTTGCCCTAGCGAATATGCTTTGTTTCCGTAGTACTCCTTAGCCTTGGCCTGTATTTGCCGCACAGTACCGAATGATTCCTCACCTTCGGCGGCTGTATCCGTATAAACTATCAAACGGGCGTAACCCCTTGAATAAAACTGAGAGATAGTATCTTCGCTTAGGTATTCTGACGGAATGGCTTCGCCGACTGTATTTGCGTAGGACATAACGCCGGTCACATGGTTGATCTTTTCGATATCATCGCCAAGCTTCTTCTCCTTGACCACATCTCCGCGCGGAACGAGAACCGCCATTATGGTATTTTTTCCGAATTTTTCGTTTATCATGGCACTATCCCTTGATGTGCGGTTTGTCGGCTGCAGGTTCTCGTTGCCGTATATAAAATTTGTATTTCCCTGCCCCAAAAAACATGGGACTATCAGCAGAAAAACAAGTATGATCACGGGTATAGAAACCTTTGTTAAAACCCTATGTACATTTGCAAAACTTGGCATAAGAGGCCGGTGCTGAAACCTGTCTATCAGTTTGTATGCCGAAAGTGCAAGCGCAGGCAAAAATACCGTCGCCGTTATAAAGCTGATTACAATTCCTTTCGCTAGGCAGATGCCAAGATCTGCACCGATCTGAAAGTTCATAAAAACAAGCGCCAAAAAACCAAAAAGCGTCGTCATTGCGCTTGCGGCGATAGTGGATAGGGATTCCTTTATAGATACCCTCATAGCGGTATCTATATCTGCATATTTCTTGCGGTTGGCAGAGAAGCTGGCCATAAGGAAAATGCCATAGTCAAGTGAACACGCTAGCTGAAGTATAGGGCTGACAGAAAAAGACATAAAGGAGATATTCTCGAGAAATATCCCGGTGCCCATATTTATAAAAACGGCGACGCCGATATTTATTAAAAATAGGACGGGATCCGCCCAGGATGTTGTCGCCAGGGTAAGGATCAGAATAATTATTGGCACCAGTAGCAGCATTGCCCCGCCCGCTTCGGTACCGGCAGAGCTTTGTAGCGTTGCGAGATCCGGCGCATCTCCGCCAACGGCGTTTTCGCCACCGATAAGCTCTTGTAAAGCGGCAGTAGCGGATTGCTCGCGGCCTTTCTCTATGGTTACCTGGTAAAGCGCGCACCCATCCTTATAAAACCCTTCGACCATGTCCGTATCGTTCCATTCAAGCGGTTTCTTTATATCGACCATATCATCCAGCCACATAACCTGTTCGACGCCGTCAACTGCTAATAGCTTTTTCTTATAATCTACCGCTTCGGTAACGGATAGATCGCGCACCATGACCTTAGTATTGGGCATAGCATCGGTGAATTCGCCTTCCATTATGCTCAGTGCTTTTGTTGACTGCGCTTTGGAGGGCAAATAATCAACCATATTGTAATTGACCTTTACAAAAAATTGAAGTACTATGCAAATAGCCGTAACCGCTAAAAAAACAGCTATAACCAATTTTTTATGTTTTACAATTGCACCGGCAAATCTGTTCATGGCTTCTCCTAATATTAGCAACTAACAGTTGTATTTCGTTATACTCTGTATTATAATCAACATAGTGTTGCGATTCAACCACCAGAAATGGTCAAGATGTATTTTCCCAAACACAATGAGCCCGAATTGTCGGATTATTTAAAACTTTTGGAGGCTATCATGTCTGAATTGAAAGTGGACCGCAGGGTAAAATATACAAAAGCTCTATTAAGAGACGCTTTGGTAGAGCTGATGCAGACACAGCATATTTCGGGGATATCGATAAAATCGCTGTGCGAACTGGCGGATGTTAACCGCAGCACTTTCTATGCGCATTATTCCGATCAGTATGATCTTTTGAATGATATAGAGGAAGAGATATTTGCCAACCTAAGGAAACATTTGGACAAGCAGGATTTTGATAAAAACGAGTCTCTTTCTGAGCAGATATTGACGAGCATACTTGAATATATAAAAGAAAACGCGGAGCTGTTCAAAGCGCTTTTGAGCGAAAACTGCGATTACAAAATACAAAAGGATATCATGGAACTGGCGCAAGTGATATCCGCACAGACCAACAAGGGGCTCGACGCGAAGACAAAAGAATATGTAAAGGAATTTGGAATAACCGGATGTATAAGCGTCGTACAGAAATGGCTGCATGAAGGGACGGAGGAGCCGGCGGAAAAGATGTCGGAGCTGATCGTTCTGATACTTTACAAAGGTATGGAAGCGTTCAACTAAAAAAGCCCAAAGTCTGTTTTGAATTTAAAATATTGTGTCGCGTTTTTAGAGCTACCAGCCCGACATATCATCCTTAATACATCTTTACGGCTACAATAAGATAATAGGCCAATGATTTTTTATCGATACCGTCAAGCTGATGTATTATATCGTCGGCGTTTCCATCCATAATAAGCTGCCCGAGCATACCGGCAAGGGAGCTTGAATGGTCTTCAAACGATAGTATCCTGAAGCCGGAGTCGCTTAACCTGGATTTGAGAGTTGAAATGCAATAAAGATTGTATATAGCACCCGTACCCAAACTATCCACGGTCTTGGAATACATATCCGAAAGAAGTAATAATCCATTTGGAATCAGTATCCTGAAAAACTCGTTTAAAGCCAGCGATATATCTTCACAGAGCGACAGCGCACATTCGCATAGAACGCCATCCGCGGAACTATCGCCGAGTCCGGTAGCTTCGGCCCGCCCGCGGAGAATGCGGCTGTCTTCCACAGACATGGCGGAAGATGGCTCAATACCAATGACCTCAAAACCAAAATCGTTGCTGATATTATCAAACGAAGCTCCGTTGCCGCACCCGATATCCACGATCTTTGAATGCTTCGGAAGCCCGCTTAGCGTCAGCAGGTGTTTTGTCGATCCATACCCGCCCGGATGGAAGAAAGGTCCCCTGTCTATACTATAATAATCCATATCTACCTCAAAATATACCGCAGGCAAAATGGCATGACCGTTCCATCCTTGTAGATATGCAAAGAACAATTCCGCAGACGCTGGACATCCAGCGTATAGGCATCCTGGAAAGCCATTGCGGTTATCGTTAGGCCGTGGGATTTAAGTCTTTGCAAAAAACCTTCAATGCTGTGCGGGTCCAATGGTTCGCCGTCAAGATATTCACGTTTCCAACGTCTTGATACGAACATACGGTTTTTTTCAACGTCTTTGATATCGCATATGCCTTCTCCAGACCTGCTCTTGGACCCATCTGCTTGCGTCAAAGGCAAAAGCCCGTCGGGCATAACGACAAAATCGCCGTGGAAGCCGCAAAGCGGATGATCGCATGAGGATGGAAGGAAGCATTTTTGGCTTATTCCCGCTTGATCCTCGATGGCACGTACCAGTTCCGGTAAGGTAAAGCGCATATCGTCGGCAGGCGGCTTGGGATACCGGCCAAAATAGCTGACAGGCTGAAAATGTATGCCGCGTACGGATGGCGATGCGGATACGGCGAAATCGATCATATTACCGATATCGCCGGTATTGACTCCGGGGACAAGCGTACACGCCAGTGCGACGCCCAGATTATGTTCGGCACTATTTTCTATAGCCTTTAGCTTTGTTTCCAGCAACGGTTCCCCGCGTGTTGCCATATAAATATCATCGTTTGTGCCGTCGTATTGCAGAAAAACAAAGGACAAGCCCGCATTCGCGAGTCTTTTAGCAAGCGATTCATCCTCTACAAGCTTTATACCGTTAGTGTTTAGCTGGATATAGGTGCAACCCGCGTCAACCGCAGCACGCACTATATCGACCAGATCGTCCCTCGTAGTCGGTTCGCCGCCGCTTAGATGCAAAAAAGGCTTGCCCTGGGCAACAAAGGATTTGAAAAGCCCGCGCAATTCATCGAGGCTTGGCTCGGCGGAAATCCCGTCTTCAAAGCAATAGCTGCATTTTAGATTGCATCGGGAGGTTATCTCGACCTCTATGCAGCATGTGTTTTGTAAATGGCTTTGGCATAGTCCGCAGGAAAACGGACAATCCGTTTCGGCTGGCGGAATAGGTTTGAAATACTCCCAGTCCGCGACCGGATCCCGCAAAACGATGACGGAAAATCCGCCATGTATGTCACAGCGTTTTTCGAGATATAGGTTCTTACCTTTTTGAATGTATTCCGCCTCAATGCCTTTATGGCATATAGGGCAGATACTTTTAGTTTTGTGCATGCTGGTAACTTGCATGATTATAGCTTGTCTTCCAAAAGCTCAAAGCATTTATTAATGCTTTTTTCCATAATACTCCTGCAGATTGGCGTTGGAGGGCAACCCTTGCCCAGGATATCCTCACATGAGCAGGAACCGTTTTCCTCTTCAAACCACTCGTTAAGCTTTAAAACCAACGCAGACGTTTCCTCCTTGGTTTCGGTATAGAGCGATAGCGCCGCCGCACAGCCGAGCAAAACTCCACATGTCAACTGTCCATACAGTCCATAACAATATGCCTGCATAGCTTTTATCAAATCGGGATTCTCCTCGCCGCGGGGGTCCAATCCCACCATCTTCACGGTAATTTGCGAGCAGCAAAGTCCGTTTGCCGCGTGCTTAAGTATTTCCGACTGAACATCGAACATAGTATCCTCCTGTTTGTTGACCCAAGTTACAATGCTTTATATAGCTTGCTTTTCGGGCGGAATTATTCTAAAATTAATAACAATATTATAGTACGAAAGGCTTGCATATGAAAGAGATTTATAGAAGTATTTCGAAATGCCTGCAAGATAATGAGGATATTGTACTGGTATATCTCATAGACCATTCCGGCTCTACGCCGAGGGAGACGGGCTCACGCATGATAGTTCACAAGGACGGCAAAATTGAGTGTTCGATCGGCGGCGGTAAGGTCGAAGCGGTAGTTATAGAGAAAGCCATGCAGCTGTTTGAAACCCGCAAATCCGTCGTAGAAAGCTATTCGCTGACGGCGGACGATATCGCGGGATTGGGTATGGCCTGTGGTGGCGGGGTGATCGTATTTTTACAGTATATCGCCAGGGATGACGAAAAAGCAAAAACGCTCTGTGATGATGTTTTGAACGCTATAAGCTCGGAAAAACAGGCATGGCTCGTAACGGAGATTTTTGAGGATGGATACGGACAGCGCCTGACGTATGAAAGCGAAGATGCGCGGTTCATCAGCAGAAATACATATGATAAAGAGCAGAAAACACTCATTGAACCCATAACCAAAATCAGCAAAGCCTTTATATTCGGTGCTGGCCATATAAGCTATGAACTCGCGCCAGTTTTGAACCGCTTAGGATTCCATCTGACCGTCATAGATGACAGGGATGATTTTGCGAACAAAAGAAGGTTCCCGCATGCGGATGATATCCTGGTATGCGGTGTGGAAAAAGCGTTTGAAGACCGCGCGATGACAAAAGATGATTACGTCGTTATAGTGACCCGCGGGCATCTGTTCGATCAGGAGGTTTTAGAAAAAGCGCTTTTGACCGACGTAAAATATATAGGCATGATCGGCAGCCGCTCTAAGGTTGCAATGGTCAAGGATAATTTGAAGCAAAAGGGTTTTGACGAACTTTCCCGTCTTCATTCACCGATCGGCCTGAGCATAAAGGCCCATACTCCTGAAGAGATTGCGATAAGCATCGCGGCGGAAATGATTATGGTCAGGGCGGATGGATAGATGCGCCGCAATAATATTATGCGCGGGATATTCCTCCCGCATGGGGCGTAACAAAGCGCTTCTGCCGATATTTGGCATGAGTCTAATATTAAAGCAGATACTTTGCTATAGAAACGCCGGCCTAGATAATATCCATGTTGTGGTCGGGCACGATTCCGATGCCATCAAATCTGAGCTCAAGGGCTATGATATAAGGATCATAGATAATGCCGGTTATAGCGAAGGCATGTTCACATCTGTTAAAGCGGGGCTTCGCGCAATAGAAAAAGGCGGATACGGAAGCTTTACCTTTCTGCCCGTGGATTATGCGCTTATCCGGCCGGGCCTTATAATGAAGCTTCTAGATTCCCACAAAAAAACAGGCAAAGGATTTACATATCCGCGGTTTAATGGCAAAAAAGGCCATCCTCCCATTATAAACATGGAATATTATGATGAAATCGTCGGTTATTCAGGCGAAGGCGGGATAAAAGGCGTTATAAAAAAATATGATGCCATTGCCAACTTCGTTGAGATGCCTACTTACGAATGCATCTTTGATGTAGACACGCCAGAAGCCTATGAAGAAGCCAAAGCAGCATTTGAAAAGAAAGATCACCCCGGCGGCAGCGAATGTGAGGATCTGCTCTATTTGAACGATACGCCTCCGCAGCTGGTAGGGCATTGCAAAAAGGTGGCGAGCGTTACAGACGCCCTTTGCGAGGCCTTGGAAGCAAAAGGCATGAGCCTGCCCAGGGGGCTGATACATGCTTCCGCCCTGCTGCATGATATTGAAAAAACGAAAGAGAACCACGCAGTGGCCGGCGCTGCCTTGCTTGAAAAGATGTTTTATCCACGAGTAGCCGGTATAATAAAAAACCATATGGTGCTGGGTGAAGAATACCGGGGGTCAATATGCCCTGAGAGCATACTCTACCTTGCGGATAAGATGGTAAAGGGTGAAACGGTCATAAAGCTGGAGGAAAGGCTGGAATGCTGCAATGGTACGGATAATGCGGTTTTTGCAAGGGAAAGGCTAAGCATTGCAATCAGTCTGCGGCACGATCTGGAAGGACGCATCGGGAGATCCATATATGAAATCATCGAATAGACAAATATACCTGTTGCGGCACCCGAAAACAGCGCAATGCGGCTATAAAAGATTTGTAGGCCAGCTGGACGTGCCGCTGGACGAGCACGGCATTGATGAAGCTAGGATGCTATGCCGGTATTTTATAAAGCAGGATATTTCCCATGTTTTTTCCAGCGATCTGCAGCGCACCGTGATACCGGCGGAGATCATAGCGGAAGCAGTCGGCTGCGGGCATACCCGATTGGAAGGATTTAATGAACTGGCTCTTGGCGCTTGGGAAGGCGAGAGCATCGAATATATCGCGCAAACATATCCAAAAGAGTATTACGAGCGGGGAAATGATCTGATACATTACCGCATAAGCGGAGGAGAAAATTATATCGATTTGCAGAAACGGGCCTTTGAAACCTTCCTGGACTGTTTGAACGGCCAAGAAGGAAATGTGCTTTTTGTATCTCATTCGGCGGTGAACAAAACGCTTTTGGCAAAGATAACGGGCCAACCAATTGAAGCTGCTTCTGCAATCGCACAGGATTATTCAGCCGTAAATATTATCCGGGAACACCATGGGATTTTTACCGTTATCGAGACAAATCTGCAAACTCTATGATTTGACTTGCACTTTGCCCGTATAATTCCGATTCTATCGTAAAGAGTTGCGGGTATTCCGTTTTCATTATTTCTTCAAATGGCAACGCGGCTATATTGATGTCGTTGACTTCCATTCGTATCTGCTTTTCGTTATCCTGCCAGATGCATACGAATCCATTCGAAAATTGGTAAAAAAACCGTGCCGGATTTGCCAGCCGGGCTCCCGTTATGCCCTGAAGCGCGTCCGCGAAGCAAGGAGGACCCGAAACATCTAGCTTGAGGTCGTCATCAAAAAGGCTGCTAAATATGTTTTCTGCAATCTCACTCATACGAACTGCGAGCGCAAGCCCTCCACAAGCTTCCTTGTGATGGTTGAGCGCTTTCTTTAATATCAGCTTGTCCGCGTCGGCTTTTTCTTTGGGGCGCATATATGGCGCTTTGGGAGAGAATACGATATCCGCACTGAAATATGGCTTGATGTCCAAAACATAGGTGCCGTTGAATACATCAAGGCCATCCAGATATATATTGTTACCATCGCGCCGGACGATTTTTACCAAAGTCAGGGATATCGGGTTCGGCCTGCAGGGCGCGCGCATACTAAACATTCCGTAAGGGGTCTCGTCGCTATTATCGCGGTGGAAAGAGCGTTTTTGGAGGACGCAGCGGTCGGCTTTATCGAGCCAGCAGATTATCCAGTAGTAATCATGCTCCTCAAACCGGCTCAAAGCATCGCTGTATTCTTGAAACACCTTTATACAGGCAGATTGTCCGTATTTTAATTCTGCATCTGAATAATCGGGACACTCTACTATGCCAATGGGTTTCAACTTACTCTCGGAAAGTACATTTGAAAACATTTATGACCTCTTTAATTATTACTTAATAACAATTGCTCTTTTATTTACGCCTATCTGCAGGGCATCTTCCACAAAACACGCGTTGATACGAAGGGGTTTGCATATATCTTTCAGCCGATCCATACTTTTTACCGCATGCATTGCCCTGTCTAAAACGCTGGTATCTGCAAACATGGCGTTGATACGCAGATCGATAAATATATCTTCTTTTTCGCTTATCTCAATATTATAATCCAATAGCCCTTCCAACGCAAAAAGAACTTCGTCAAAATCCAGCATACTTACCAAGCTATTTGATATACGTATTTGACCATCGATCCGCCCAATAATACGGCCCAACGATCTAAGCACTGTACCGCAAGGGCAGGGATCCGGTAAAAACCTGCTTATATCGCCTGTGCGGTACCGTATCAGCGGCATTGCTTCGTGGGTCAGCGATGTAAACACGACCTCCCCGTATTCGCCATCTTTTAAAACCGCCGTGCCATTGGGTTCGACTATTTCCAGAAACATATCCGCTTCTCTGTAGTGATAACCTGATAAAGCACCGCACTGTACGGAACCACCTAGCCCCATCTCCGTCATACCGTAGTGGCAGAAGATACGGCAATGCGGCCAGACGGCACTGATCCGCCGCTTGATACTTTCGGAAATTATATCGGAAACAAGCAAAATGCTTTTGATATTTGCAGATACGCCTCCCGTACGGCATGATTCTACCAGACGCAACACCTGTACCGGCAACCCTACAATAACGTTGATTTTTTCTTTACTGATCGTTTCAACTGCTCCGGCAATACCATTTTTCATTGGGTTCTGAAATGCCTTTGCGCCGTATCTTTCGATGCCGATTCCTAAAAGCTCGCCGGTACTGGCAGGCAGTTCTCCGGGCAGCAAAATGAGCACATTGTCCCCTGCGGAGGAAAGGCTCTGCATGCCGTTACAAAAAAAATCGATTGTCGATTCTATATCGTTTTCTGAGTAATAGATCCTTTTGGATACCCCGGTCGTACCGGATGTCGGTAACGTGACCGCACGGCTTATTAAGGATTGTGGAAGGCAGGAAAACGCATTTGTATCTTTTACTAAATCCGCCGACTTTGTAAACGGCAGCTTTTTTATATCATCTATGCACCTTATTTCAATCGGGTCAATTGCTGAAAGCGTTTGAGCATAGAACCGGCTCTTTTCTTTGGTTCTTTTAATTGTCTCAACAAGTTTTTTGCCTTGGTATTCATCCAATAGAGCACGCGAAAAACCGCTAGTGTTTTCGCTTTTCGCCTTTTTTGCTATCCAGTTTTCTAAAACGGTTCGTTCTGTCATATTATTTATCTTTCGGGATTATATAATTACTTATTTTTTAGGTTACCAAAGGTCAAAACATCGGTTTCCTTGTAACAGACTACTATATTATCCGGCTTTTTTTGATTTGAGGCAATATTTTTATTTAATATGGGACTTATTGTATCAGACGGATATAAAGAAAAATAAGGCCGGCATGTCAGCCGGCCTTAATATACAGGACGTTACACGTTTTTAGCAGTTGGCTAGACTATAACCGCCATCTATTGTAAATATAGCACCAGTAACCTGTTCGGAAGCCGGTGAAGCCAGATATACAGCTAAGGCGCCGATTTCGATGGGCTTGCCAAATCTTTCGACCGGTGTGGCCGCAGTCCAATAGTTGATGAATTCGGGGTTCTTATCGAATGTCAGCTCGGTTTCCGTATATCCTGGAGAAATGGCGTTAACGCGGATATTCAGCGGCGCCCATTCATGTGCGAGGCATTTGGTCATGCGGTCTATAGCCGCCTTGGAAGCGCTGTAAGAAACCATCCTTTGCGGCAGGTTCACGATGTTCGCTGCGTTTGAAGAAATATTAATTATCCTTCCGTGGTTTTGCTTACGCATCTGCTTTCCTACGAGATAGGACATTACAAAATATCCATTCAAATTAACATTGATAACGTCAAACCAGTCACGCAAGTCCTCGTCCATATCGAGCGTATCAAAAAACCTGCCGATTCCGGAATTGTTAACAAGGATATCAAGCGTGCCGTACTCTTTGACAGCCGCTTCTACGGCTGCTTTTGCTGATTGGATATCAGTCACATCACCCTGGAAGTACATGTACTTCCCTCCGTACTTGCTAAGCTCGGCAATCGTATCATTGGCGGATTTTTCATCTCTGGCAATTATCGCGATATTTGCTCCGCACTGGGCAAAAGCATCTGCGATCCCCTTTCCTATGCCACGGTTTCCCCCTGTGATAACTGCGTTTTTACCCTTTAAGCTGAACGCGTTTTCCATGTTTGTAATGCTTGGGATCATAAAGTCGCACCTCATTTCATTTTTTTGCGCTTCCATTTCTATAACGGAAAGAAAGCATAACGGAAGTTGCATGCGGGAATGTTGATTCTTGTTTGTTACCGGCACTTTCTAAAATATAAAAGGAATAGATCAGAAATAAGCAAAGGTATATGCTTATAATTATCGCGCTAATTATATGGAATGGAATAAATTATGTCAACGCATAGTCGATTTTTGAATACGAGTTATTCATAAATGGAATAATCTGATTATTTATATTGAACAATTCGACCAGTAAATGTATAATAACGTGGTGATTCACATATATTCCATTTTATTACCAATACACATTTCAAATAAATTTATTGTCATCCAGCTGATAAATTGCTTATCTGGCTTTCGGGCTTGATATATAATTAGGAAAACTGAGGAGGAAACAAAAATGATGAAGAAACTCATGATGCTCGTCCTGGTTGTTTTGCTGGCTGTATCATTTGCGGCTTGTGGGGCACCCAGTGCGGCACCGGCTTCAGAAGCGGCACCAGCGAGTGAAGCGGCACCAGCGAGTGAAGCGCCGGCTTCAGACGCAGCGCCGGCAAGTGAAGCGCCGGCTTCGGACGCGGCACCGGCCAGTGAAGCGGCACCGGCTTCCGATGCGGCCGTCAGCAACAGTGAGCATCCCATATACTCCTATGACGATGCGCTTGCATTGGGCGGAGTAAAAAGGCCCCAGTTGAATTCCCGCAAAGATATCCCCAAGGCACTGCCCACGGAAAAGAAGGATAAACTGAAGGTCGGCGTAACTATGAACTCACAATCCATGGCATGGTTCGTAGACCTTGGAAATGCTATCAAAGCCGCTTGCAAAGATAACGGCTGGGAAGTAAACTTCCAGGTTTGCGAATTCAACCCACAGAAACAGTCCGAACATTTCGATACATTTATAACTCAAAAGGTGGATGTTATAATCCTGGATTCTACCGATTTCCAGACAGGCAACGAACTTTGCAAACGCGCGGTTGATGCCGGCATACCGGTCATCGGCATTGGGCAGCAGCTTGCGGAAGACTCCAACATCGTAACTACAATAATGTCCAATTCGTATGAAACTGCTTGGAACGTCGCTCAGAAGCTTGGCGAAAAGATGAAAGGCAAAGATATCGTCGCGGGCGCCATGCTTGGCGGACTCGGTGTAAACAGCTCTGAAAGCCGCATAAACGGCATGATGGGCGGTATCCTTTTCTATCGTGCCCAGGAGATGGGCAAGCCGATGGTTAGGGAAGACGCCATTATGGCTGGCACGAAGATGATGGAACAGCTTCGTGCAGAAGGTAAAGCTGACGCTCCGGATGCCTCGTACAAATTCACCGTTGTTGCCATGAACGGCGACGGACAGTGGAATGAAGCCGGCGGGATGAAAGCGGCCGAAGACATATTGACAGGGCATAAAGAGATAAACACTCTGCTTGTAGACCAGGATTTCATGGGTCTCGGCGCGATCAACGCAATCGAGCAGATGGGCCTTAAAGCCGGCGGAGATGATGGAATACAGATAATCTGCGCTTGTGATTCCTACGTACTGGCGTTGGATAAGATCAAAAACGGCGAATTGCTTGCAACAGGATACGGCTCGCCAGACCTCATCGGACAGAGCGCAGTCAAACTCGTCAAGATGATCTTTGAAGAAGGCTATGATGCAAACGATCTTCCGATCTCATTGGATCTGCCTCCGATAGTCATCGACAGTGCAAACGTCGGAGAATACTATGTTGAAGGACAGAACTTCGCTAAAGTCGTTCCCTTTACCTATATGACGACAGACGAATACAATTCAAAGAGCAAATAACTTGTGTAGTGTTGAGGGAGGGCATCTTATTGCCTTCCCTCAATAATTATTACCTGCTTTTTTAGCAGCATCATTTGTTAAAGGCGGTGAATATATGCCTGAAATACCCAACAGAGTTGAGATGCGGAATATTTATAAGAGTTTCGCAGGCGTACATGCTTTAAATGACGTCAACTTTTCTGTTCGCCCCGGTGAAATACATGCGTTGATGGGCGAAAATGGAGCGGGTAAATCCACTTTGATAAGAATATTGTCTGGAGCGTATCAAAAGGATTCCGGAGAAGTTTATATAGACGGCGAGCTAATGGATATCAAAAACCCAAAGGATGGGATAGATAACGGAGTATCAGTAATATATCAGGAGTTCACTCTAATAGGAGATATCTCGGTAGCCGAGAACATTTTTATAGATAATCTTACGGGCGATAAAAAAACAATACATTGGAAAGACCTGCGGGCAAAAGCCAAGTCTTTGCTGAAGGAGCTTGGGTTTGATAATATAAACGAGACCGCAACGGTTTCAAATTTAAGTATAGCCTACCAGCAGGTCATTGAAATCGCCAAGGCGCTTTCCAA
>JAVBOF010000064.1:0-5237 GCA_031550915.1 Eubacteriales bacterium
TCCCGAGGCGTCAAAATAAGTGTCGAGGAAGACTGCATTGAAATAAACCTCTATGTGATCGTAGAATATGGTCTTTCTATATCCGCAGTTGCAGATAACATAATAGATACAGTAAAATACAATGTCGAATGTATGACGGGGTTGCGCGTAAAGGCAGTCAATATAGTCGTTCAGGGCATACGCGTTTAATTATAAGTCCGGAGGATCACTAAGTGCAGCAAGTAATTAACGGCAAACTGCTTAGCAATATGCTCCAGAATGCCGCAGTAAATTTGGAAAACAACAAACACATCATCGATGCATTGAACGTATTTCCGGTACCAGATGGAGATACCGGTACAAATATGTCACTTACGATGAATAACGCAATATTGGAAATAAAAAAGCAGGACACGACCGAAATACCGGTTTTGGTAGATTCGCTTTCTATAGGCGCTTTAAAGGGCGCAAGAGGAAATTCGGGAGTTATCCTTTCACAAATATTCAGAGGCTTTGCAAAGGCCGTAGACGGCAACAGCGAGATTGACGCCAAGTTATTTGCAGAGGCTTTGCAAAGTGGCGTCCTTGCGGCTTATAAGGGCGTTATGAAACCCAAAGAGGGAACGATACTTACAGTTGCAAGGGAATCTGCAGATGCGGGAAGGGCCGCGGCGGATCGTGGTGAAGATATAGAGTTTGTATTGGACGCAGTGATAAAGGAGGGACATGCTTCCCTAGAAAGAACGCCAGAACTGCTTGAAGTATTAAAACAGGCAAATGTTGTGGATGCGGGAGGGAAAGGCCTGCTCGTTATCTATGAGGGTTTCCGTATGGCGCTGGACGGCGTTTTGCCTGAGACTATCAAATCAGATGAATTAAGCGAGAATCTTGAACCTCAGGATTTTGCGGATATCCATGACCTAGATAATATCACATATACATATTGTACCGAATTCCTTATACAAAATCTGGAGCTTCAAGATGCGGATACCGAGATTTTGCGCCTTAGGGAAAGGCTTTCTATGTTTGGAGACAGTACTGTCGTTGTTGGTGACGAAAGGCTAATAAAGGTACACCTTCATACGGATGCACCCGGTAAGGCTTTGCAGCAGGGCCTTGCGCTTGGTGAGCTGGATAGGATCAAAATCGAGAACATGCGCGAGCAAAACCGCGAGATACTGAACAGGCGCATGATGGAAAAGAAGGATATAGCGTATATTACGATTTCCGCGGGCAAAGGAATAGATGAAATGTTCAAAGGCTTGCTTGCCGATGGGATCGTATCAGGCGGGCAGAGCATGAATCCCAGTACAGAGGACATCCTGGCGGCAATAAAGCGGGCGCCTTCAGATAATGTTATAGTTTTGCCAAATAACAAAAACATTTTTCTTGCAGCTCAGCAGGCGGCTGAGATATCGGGCAAAAATGTCCATGTTATCCAGACAAAAAACATCGTACAGGGCATGGCTGCGGCAATTATATATCACCCGGAGATGGATTTTGCCACCAATATAGAACGTATGGAAGGCGCGATTGAAGAAGTTTCTTCCGTAAACATAACAAAGGCCGTAAGGGATTCTAAAGTAGACGGAATCGAAGTTAAGGAAGGCGATATTATCGGCATTTTCAATGGACAGATAATATCGAAAGGCGATGATAAAGTTGAGGTTGCAGCCAGTACTATATCCAAAGGGATAGAAGGATTTACCGACGGTACGATAACCATATTCTATGGTGCTGATATATCAGAGGAAGACGCTGAAGAATTCAGCAACAATATGCAGGAAGAATACCCTGACTGTGACATAGAGCTCCATTATGGCGGACAGCCTTTGTATGATTACCTTATTGCCATAGAAAACTGACGGAGGATGAAATGAAGCTGGATTGCCCGGTTGAAGAGCTTAAGGGCATTGGAACAAAACGTAAAGAAGCATTTAATGCTTTGGGCATATTCTGTTTAGAGGATATGCTCTATTTTCTTCCCCGCAAATATAAGGATCTAACAAAACTTACACCGCTGATATCTTTGAAGCATGGCGATGAATGTGTGGCTTATGTAACGGCATTGGCCGCACCTACTGTGCGCCGTATACGCAAAGGCTTGAGCATAGTGGATATCAAAATGACGGACGGTACAGGTCAAGCCTATTGCACATGGTTCAACCAGCCTTATGCCGCTCAGCATATAAGGGAAGGCGGCCGGTATTTTATATATGGAAAGGTAGACAGCAAAACAAAAACCGTCAGAATAATGAACCCCGTTATTGAAAAGGCTTCGGAAATCGTAGATGAGAACAGGGGATTGCTTGCAATTTATCCTCAAAAACAAGGACTGACACAAAAAATTATCAGGGAATGCGTTCGGCATGCGCTTTCTGCGGCGAAGGGCGAAATAGAAGAATTATTACCACAGGGCTTTCTAAAGAAATATGATCTCTGCGATAAAGCATTTGCTATAGAAAACATACATTTTCCAAAAAACATGAATGACAAGGATATAGCCATAAAAAGGCTGGTATTTGAGGAGATGCTGCTTTACCAGCTTGTAATATTGTATACAAGAAATCCAGATGGAAAAGCTAAAGTTATAGAGCTGAACGAACACGATCAAAAGGCGTTTGAACAATGTATCGGATTTGAAATGACTGATTCCCAGAAGAAGATATCCTCAGAGCTGTTAAATGAATTATCATCGGGAAAACCAATGGCCAGGCTTTTGCAGGGCGATGTGGGTAGCGGCAAAACGATACTGGCATTTTTATCTATGTATGCCGCTGCAAAAAAAGGATTCCAAAGTATTCTGCTCGCACCTACGGAGATACTTGCAGAGCAGCATTACCGCAATGCATCAATCCTTTTTGATAGGCTTGGAATAACGGTTCGGCTGTTGCGCGGAGGCATGAGACAGAAGGAGCGGACGGAAGCGCTCTCCGGCATAGCAACAGGTGAATGCGATATTGTTATCGGCACCCATACGATTTTGCAGGACGATGTTGAGTTTTCTTCGCTGGCCCTTGTAATAACGGACGAACAGCACAGGTTTGGAGTGAAACAGCGTGCAAAACTGATGGCAAAGGGTGAATCACCGCATATGCTCTTCATATCGGCGACACCAATACCAAGGACTTTGGCCTTGATACTTTATGGTGATCTCAGCTTAAGCGTTATAGAGGGTATGCCGAAAGGCAGGCTGCCGGTAAAAACGTATGTTGTGCCGGAACACAAGCGAAAGGCAATGTACGATTATATCAGTGAAAGCATCAAGGCTGGATCGCAGACATATATAGTAAGCGCATTGATAGACCCAAACGAAGATATCGAGGCAAGGCCCGTAACGGAGATATACAGCGAGCTGAAAAAAGGGCCTTTCAAGGAAATTGAGACCGCGCTTTTACATGGCAGGCTGAAGAATGCTGATAAGGAAGCGATAATAAATGGCTTTATTGAAAAACGATATGGAGCAATCGTTGCAACAAGCCTTATAGAAGTGGGTATAGACGTAAAGGATGCCGATATTATGGTTATCGAGGAAGCGTCGCGGTTTGGCCTTGCCCAGCTGCATCAGCTTAGGGGCAGAGTAGGCAGGGGCTCAAAGCAGTCTTATTGCTATCTATTGCCTCATAATGCTGAGGAAGCAGCCGTAGACAGGATTAAGATGCTGGCTTCTACAAACGACGGATTTAAAATTGCCGAATACGATCTGGAACACCGTGGTCCCGGAGAAATATTGGGCGATAGCCAACACGGTTACGGCGGATTGAGGATGGCTAATTTAGTGCGGGATATGGCAATATTAAAACAGACACAGGATATAGCGAAAACGATTATCGGAAACCATCAAAATTGTGATGAAAGCTATAATCTTTTGCAAGCTGCATTAGAAAAATATAAAGAAAAGCTAAAAGATATCGCGATGAATTGAACAAATAATCTATTACATTATGAGTATATATTACCAGCGTATAATCTCCTTATCGGGTTAAATTATTAGTACACACGAAAAAGGAGGTGAATACTTTGGCTAATAAGAAAGTAGTTCCCGAAGCAAAAAACGCGCTGAATAACATGAAATATGAGATAGCGAAAGAACTGGGTGTTAATTTGAAGCAGGGCTATAACGGCGACCTTACCGCGAAACAGAACGGCTCCGTAGGCGGAGAGATGGTAAAGCGTCTTATACAGCAGGCAGAACAGACTATGGGCGGAAAGTAATGTTTATAGGATTACTTAAAGCATATAGTGCATATAATTGGAGGATAAACGGATGAATAACAGTAAAGGCAATGCAAAGGCTGGCCTTGAAAAGATGAAGTATGAAATAGCCAATGAATTAGGAGTTAACCTTAAAGAAGGTTACAATGGCGATCTTACTTCCAAGGAAATCGGTTATGTCGGCGGTTATATGACCAAAAGACTGATCGAACAAGCTGAAAGAAATATGAGCAAATAACAATCATAACGTGTGATATAAAAAGCCGTTCGGAAGCTGTAGCATCCTTACGGCTTTTTTTGTGTCGAGTAAGGTATCTCATCTATTGTCCAGCAGTTCGCTCAATATTTTGATCCCCTTTGGTATATCGGCGACCGGCGTATTGCTGAAATTCAACCTCATGGTATTGAGCCCTCCACCCTCTGCAAAAAACTGGCTTCCGGGGATGAATGCGATCTTTTTTTGCACCGCCAGCGGCAAAAGATCCTCGGTGTTGATATTTTTATCCAGCTCCAGCCATATAAACAAACCGCCTTCGGGTCTAGTATGCTTGACATTGGAGGGAAAATACTGTTCTATGGCTTCCAGCATAGCGGAAAGCGCCGCGCTGTACATTTGCTTTGCGCGGGCGATATGCGCCTCATATAAGCCTTCGCGGAAGAATCCGTCTACAATGGCCTGCGTTAGGTTTGCGGTGTGCATATCTGTAGTCTGCTTTGCGACGATCATATGTTCAAAAAGATCTTTCGGCGCTTTTGTTACGCCGACCCGCAACCCGGGGAATAGCACCTTTGAAGTGCTTGTCATATAGATAACATTGCCATATGTATCAAACGATTTAACGGGGGGCAGGTCCGTCCCGAAATAACGCAGCTCCCTATAAGGATCATCCTCCAAAAGCATAACATTATGCTTTGCAGTGAGCTCAGCTACTATCTTTCTCCTATCCAGGCTAAGGGTCCTTCCGGTGGGGTTTTGGAAAGTCGGCACAAGGTATACAAACTTGGGCTTACATTCGATGATCTTTTTTTCAAGATCATCTGGT
>JAVBOF010000159.1:0-15718 GCA_031550915.1 Eubacteriales bacterium
GCATGATCTCGCATACGTATCTCTGCCTCCTTCAGCCCCAGCAATAGAAGCCAGTTGCAGCAAAAATCTTTCCAATAATTGAACCATTCCAAGTCTGTACCCGGTTCACAGAAAAACTCCAGCTCCATCTGCTCAAATTCCCTGATTCTAAATATGAAATTGCCAGGCGTTATTTCGTTTCTAAAAGACTTCCCGATTTGCCCAATACCAAAAGGCACTTTTTTTCGGGTGGACCTTTGTACGTTTTTAAAGTTTACAAATATGCCTTGTGCGGTTTCCGGCCTTAAGTAAAGCTCGTTTGCCGTATCTTCATTTACACCCTGAAATGTTTTGAACATAAGGTTGAATTTCCTTATGCCGGTAAAGTT
Organism: Eubacteriales bacterium; assembly: GCA_031550915.1. Lineage (GTDB taxonomy): Bacteria > Bacillota > Clostridia > Christensenellales > MGBC116941 > JAVBOF01. Next base: position 369 of record JAVBOF010000159.1, read on the forward strand.
GTGCTTACCGCAATCCGGGCAGGGGATACCGTTTTTCTCGATATACGCTTCCAGCTGATCGTTCTTCCAGCCGTCGACGGCTTGCTCGATAGCTTTATCAGCATTATAATCATCAATAAGTTTATCCGCGCGAAAGCGCGATTTACATTCCTTGCAATCCATCAAAGGATCGTTGAAGCCACCGACATGGCCTGAAGCAACCCAGGCTTGTGGATTCATGAGAATTGCGGAATCAAGCCCGACATTTAGAGAACTTTCTTGAATAAATTTTTTCCACCATGCACGCTTAACATTGTTTTTCAACTCGACACCCAAAGGGCCATAGTCCCACGAGTTTGCCAACCCTCCATATATCTCGGAGCCAGGAAAAATAAAGCCTCTGTTTTTACATAATGCAACTATCTTATCCATAGTTTTATCCATCTATTACCCCTCCATAAATCACAAAAACCAGCTTTACGCCGGATACTTTTTAAGCACATGCATACAGTTGGATCAGCCATTTGCTATAAATATGATATGCATAGCGATGCATGTTGTCAACTATCTTATTTTAGGGTGTTCCTGTACGATCTTTACTATTTCAGCTATAAAATCTCCGATAACAGGAATGTTAAGGATGGCTGATTTTTGGAGTATATATATGACTAATGCCCCCAGAAGGGTGAATCCAATAGCAATACCAAGCCCCCTGGCAAGGCCGCTTGTGAAGTTTATCCATAGCATTCTTTTAGAGCTGTTCAGATATCTGATATACTCAGTCAAGTTCATTTTTTCCATCGAATAAGCGAGCTGATCGACCATCCTGTTGAGCCTGCCCAATGATTTAGATCGAAGTTTCATCGTATTTCCCTTCGTTGTTTTTCATGCTAAATATCTCAATAGTTAATGTTCCCCCAATGAGATAAAATAATATTATCGCCGTCTGTTTTATTTGCTCTTTTACGGCAAAAACCATTTGCACGCCATTGGTCTTTATGATAAACTTAAAACAGTAAATAAACCTTTAATTCAGTCCCGCGAGGCTGGCAAGGTGCATAATAAAGCTTTTACCCTTGCCGTTTTATGGACAAGGGTTTAATTATGTATTAAATGCGCGGAGGTGCCATTATGGTTGAAAAAGCTCGCATTATGGATAGGCAAGCTGTAGACAGGGCTATCACCCGTATTGCCCATGAGATAATCGAACGGAATAAAGGTGTCGAAAACCTGGCGCTAATTGGCGTTCAAAGGCGTGGTGTACCTCTCGCAAAGAGAATGGCAAAAAAAATCGAAGAAGTGGAAGGGATTTGTCCGAACGTCGGCATACTGGACATCACGCTCTATAGAGATGATCTCTCTATGCTGGCGGAACACCCTATAATAAACGGTACTGACGTACCTTTTTTTATGGAGGATTGTACTATCGTCCTTGTAGACGATGTTTTGTATACAGGAAGAACCGCCCGTGCGGCATTGGAAGCGATAATAGATCTAGGCAGACCAAAATGCATACAATTTGCGGTGTTGATAGACCGTGGTCACAGGGAATTGCCGATCCGCGCGGATTTCGTCGGAAAAAATGTGCCGACATCTAAAACTGAGCTTGTTTCGGTTTGTGTTGAGGAGATCGACGGGGAAGACTGCGTATTTCTTGGAGATCTTTGATTTATTTTTTACTAAATGATTGAGAGGTGAACATGTTTATGGCGTATAAAAAGAAAGATCTATTAAGTATTCGCGATACCTCGGTTGAGGAGATCGAAGAGATCTTTGCGACCGCGGAGACCATGAAATACATTTTGAACCAAAATACAAAAAAAACTCCCCATTTGCAGGGCAAATCCGTCGTTACGCTTTTTTATGAAAACAGCACCCGTACAAGGATGTCTTTTGAACTTGCAAGTAAATATATGTCCGCTGCGTCCGCAAACATTTCCGCATCCGCGAGCAGTGTTTCCAAGGGGGAAACCCTGATAGATACAGGCAAAACGCTGGATGTTATGGGAACGGATGTAATTATCATCCGCCATCCCTACACAGGCGCTCCACATTTGCTGGCAAAACATGTACAGGCTTCCGTCATCAACGCAGGTGACGGAACAAACGAGCATCCTACACAGGCATTATTGGATATGTTCAGTATAAAAGAAAAGAAGGGCGCGATCAAAGGCTTGAATGTCGCTATAATAGGAGATGTATTACACAGCCGTGTGGCCAGAAGCAATGTCTTCGGTTTGACGAAGATGGGCGCGAATGTATGTGTCGCCGCCCCATCAACGCTGATGCCGCCCGATATTGAAAAGCTTGGCGTCAAAGCTACGTATAGTTCGTCCGAAGCATGCAGCGGGGCTGATGTTGTTATGGCGTTACGTATGCAAAGGGAACGCCAGCAAGGTGGCTTTTATCCGACAGATCGGGAGTATTCACGGTTTTTTGGAATAAACGCCGACCTTCGCAAACTTGCTAAGAAAGATGCTTTGATAATGCACCCGGGACCTTTGAACAGAGGGATGGAGCTTACTTCTGAAATTGCAGATTCAGAGTCTTCCATTATTAATGAACAAGTGCGGAACGGAGTCGCCATAAGGATGGCACTGCTGTTTTTAATGACCAGGAGGAATGCGCAAGATGAAATTGCTAATTAAAAACGGGACCGTAGTTAGGGATACTGCGGAAAAGATGGATGTTTTAATAAAAGACGGAGTTATCTCCGCCATAGAAAGTAGTATTGATAGTGCCGATGAAATTATAGACGCCAAAGGCCTATATGTCCTCCCGGGTCTTGTAGATATGCATGTACACCTTCGTGAACCTGGATACGAATATAAAGAGGATATAGCAAGTGGAGCCTTTGCTGCGGCAAAGGGCGGCATAACAGCTGTAGCCTGTATGGCCAACACAAAGCCCGTTTTGGATAATGCTTTATTGATAAAGCAGGTTATTGATAAAGGAAAATATGCAGGGTTCGCGAAGGTGTATCCTATAGGTGCAGTTACAAAAGGGCTCGAAGGACAGGAACTCGCAGAGATGTTTGAAATGCACGAAGCGGGAGCCGTTGCTTTTAGTGATGACGGCAAACCGATCATGAACGGCAATATCATGCGTAACGCTTTGCTTTACGCCAAGAACTTTGACGGCCTTATTATATCTCATTGCGAAGATCTCAATATCAGTGCGGGCGGCCTTGTAAACGAAGGTTTTATCGCTACATATTCAGGAATGAAGGGTATTTCCCAGGCGGCTGAGGAATCTCATATTGCGCGGGAAATATCCATCGCAAAAAGCATCGGAGGTAAAGTGCATATTGCCCACGTATCTACACGTGCAGGTATAGATTATGTTCGGTGGGCGAAGAGGATTGGTGTGAATATAACTTGTGAGACCGCGCCGCATTATTTTTCGGCAACGGATGAACTCACAGTTAATTATGACACAAACGCTAAGGTCAATCCGCCTTTAAGGTCAGCAGACGATGTTGAAGCGGTGATCGAAGGATTGATAGACGGTACAATAGACGCTATAGCATGTGACCACGCGCCACATCATAAAGATGAAAAGGAAGTTGAATTCGCGCTTGCGGCATCGGGTATCAGCGGATTGGATACTTCATTTGCATTGACATGTACTGAACTATTGGCAAAAGGTAAGATTGATATTGTTAAGCTTGTATGTCTTATGAGCAAACGTCCTTCTGAGATACTAGGCATAGATGCGGGAGCTCTTGAAGTAAGTAAGGCAGCAGATATAACTTTAGTGGATCTTGGAAAAAAATGGACCCCGACTTTTGAAAATTGGGCGAGTAAGGGGAAAAATTCGCCGTTCATGGGCAAAGAGATGCTTGGAAAGGCCGTATGTACTATAATTGACGGAAGAATCGTTATGACTGAGATTGGGGAGTAAAGCTATGTCGATTGATAGACTTATTGACGGAATAATTGAAAGACAGAATCCTACTGCACTTGGGCTGGATACCCGTATCGAATATCTTCCCAAAAAGATACTCGAAAAGTATCCGGACCTTTCACTGGATCAGGCAGTTGGGCTGATAACGGATTATAATATCGCTCTTATCGACTCGTTGAGCGATATTATACCGTGTGTAAAGGTGCAGATAGCATTCTATGAGATGTATGGTATCCCCGGTATGAAAGCCTTTGCAGATACTATAGAATACGCAAAAAAGAAAGGCCTAGTAGTCATTGCCGATGTCAAGCGTAATGATATCGGCAGTACCGCCGACGCATACGCTGACGCTTATCTTGGGGAGACTAGCATAAATGGAAAAAAGATGCGTATGTTTGATGCAGATTTTATTACAGTAAACGCTTACCTTGGCGAGGATGGGATACATCCTTTTTTGAAGAGATGCGAACAATATAAAAAAGGTATATTTGTACTGGTCAAAACTTCAAATCCGTCTTCCGGACAAATACAGGACCTTATCTGCAACAATGCTCCAATCTACGAAACTATCGGTGGGCTTGTTATTGCGTGGGGTTCCAGCCTTATCGGGAAGTATGGATACAGCGAGGTTGGCGCAGTCGTCGGCGCGACCTATCCGGAACAAAGCGAGGAATTGCGCAAAAAGATGTCGTGTGTTTTCTTTTTACTACCCGGCTATGGTGCGCAAGGCGCTACTGGAAAAGATCTCGTTGGCGGTTTTGATTCCAATGGTATCGGATCGGTCGTAAATGCGAGCAGATCTTTGCTTTGTGCGCATACTAAAGAAAATTATTCTGATTTGAGTTTTACGGAAGCTGCCAGAGCGGAAGCCCTAGTTATGAAAGAAGATATCATACGATCGCTGACCGATTCCGGTAAACCAATGATCAGTAAAAAGCTTGATTTTTAAATAAGTCTATGGAGGATTTTAATGACCGCATTTGAAACCGAGGTCGTTATAAACGAGAGAATAGCCGAAGGGATATGTATTATTGGCTTCGCTATATCCGCAGAAATGCAAAAGGCTTTCGTGCCCGGACAGTTTGCGCATATAAATATACCAAATGCGCCGCAGCTCGTTTTAAGAAGACCTTTAAGTATAAACAGTATGCATCACGGCAGGATGACTTTAGTTTACCAGATTAAAGGAGAGGGGACTAAGGCTCTAACGCGTGCCGTTACCGGTACCCCCATAAGTGTTTTAGCTCCGCTCGGCAACGGATTCAAGCTTCCGGAAGAAGCAAAAACAGTATGGATCGTCGGCGGCGGAGTTGGTATAACGCCTATGCAGGCAATTGTGGAAACATATAAGAATAAAGAATTCAGGGCTTTTCTAGGTTATCGTTCCGACAAGCATGTTTACTGCTACGATAACATCAAGAAGCACTGTAAGGATACGGTGCTCTGTACCGACGACGGCAGCCAAGGCCTGCAAATGACGAGCGTAGCGGCAATGGAATTGGCTTTGAAGGATATAAAGCCGGATATCGTAATAGCATGCGGCCCGAAGCCAATGCTAAGGGCTCTGAAAAAAGTATCGACAGAGCATGACCTTAATTGTCTTGTATCGCTTGAGGAACGCATGGGTTGCGGTATCGGTGTATGCCGAACATGTGTATGTAAAATAAAAAAGGCTGATAAGTGGGATTACGAAAGGGTTTGTCTTGACGGCCCTGTATACGATATAAATGAGGTGATGCTTGATGGCTGATATGGGGATTAATCTGTGCGGCGTTGAATTCAAAAATCCTGTTATTGCAGCGTCAGGTACATTTGCTTTTGGTGCTGAGATGAACCGTTTCTATTCTAATGACCTGCTTGGAGGCATTGCGCTAAAGGGCATAACCCTAGAGCCTCGGATCGGCAACGACCCGCCGCGTATAGCGGAAACACCAAGTGGTGTGTTGAACAGTGTAGGCCTGCAGAATCCGGGCATTGATTATTTCGTCGAAACGATCTTGCCTTGGATACGTAAGAAGGATACGGTATTGATCTCTAACATATCGGGCAACAGCAGTGATGAATACATCAGGCTAGCGCAAAGACTGAGTGATACCGATATTGACATGATCGAGATGAATATATCGTGCCCGAATATCCATGCACACGGTGAGAGCTTTGGAGCCAGGCCGGAAAGTGTTGCTTCAATTGTTAATGAAGTAAAGCCTTTTTGTAAAAAGCCTTTGATAGTAAAGCTTTCGCCAAATACTGCCGATATAAGGGAAACTGCTTTGGCTGCCGAAGAAAACGGCGCCGACGCATTATCATTGATAAATACAATTACCGGAATGGCAATAGATATCAATTCACGCCGTCCTATTCTCGCAAATATTATAGGCGGCCTGAGCGGACCAGCTGTTCGACCTATAGCGCTGCGGATGGTCTATCAGGCTTCAAGCGTTGTGCGAATACCTATAATTGGCCTTGGGGGAATATACACGGGCAGCGATGCTATCGAATTTTTGCTGTGTGGGGCTTCGGCAGTGGGTGTAGGTACGGCTACGCTCTCCAACCCAAATGCGTGTGTAGATGTTATTAAAGGGATCGAGGATTATTTAGATAAGTACAATTATTCAAGCGTCAATGATATCATTGGTAAACTGGAGGTTTGATCATGTCTTTAACTGAAGAAAGAGTTCTGGAAATACTTAAAACGACTGAGGCAATGCAGGAAGGCCATTTCTTATTAACCAGCGGACGGCATAGTAACAGATATGTCCAATGTGCACGCTTGTTTGAATATGCCAATTACAGTAGCGAACTCTGTTCACACCTTGCCGAAAAATTCAATGAAACGAAAATCGATCTTGTGATAGGACCGGCTATGGGCGGTGTAATAATGTCCTACGAAATGTCTCGGATACTTGGGATCAAGAATATCTTTGCAGAACGCGAGGATGGCGCAATGGTATTGAGACGTGGATTCGAACTTCCTGTGGGAGCCAATATCCTAATTGTAGAGGATGTTATTACAACGGGCGGCTCAGTTGCAGAGGTTATCGATCTTGTTAAAAAGAACGGATGCAGGGCTGCTGGAGTAGCGGTTATAGTTGACCGTTCAGGAGGTACTATTGACTTTGGTTGCAAACTCGAAAGTGTATTGAGTTTGCAGGTAAAAAGCTGGCCGGCAGATGAATGTCCGATATGCAGCCAGGGACTGCCGCTTATTAAACCTGGCAGCAGAAAGGTAAATTAATATGAGAGATAGAATCGATAGCGCTTACGGATATTTAAAGGATATCTGTCACGCAAAACCGGTTCTTGGAGTTGTCCTCGGTTCTGGGCTGGGAGGTTTTGCTGATGGTATTAAAAATGCTGTGCATATAAATTACAGTGATATTCCCGGTTTTCCCGTTTCTACCGTCACCGGGCATAAGGGCAATATAGTTTTTGCGGAGATCCATGGCAAGATGTGCTTGATATTCCAGGGTAGGTTTCATGGTTACGAGGGGTATTCGCCGGACGAAGCCGCCATCCATGTTCGGGTTATGAAAAAGCTTGGTGTGGAAAACTTGCTTTTGACTGCCGCGGTCGGTGGGATAAACTATTCATACGACGTAGGCGACATTATGCTTATTACAGATCATATCAATTTTTCCGGTAAAAACCCCTTAACAGGGAAAAATCTTGATGAATTTGGCCCAAGGTTTCCCGGAATGTCCGAAGCATACAGCAAGGAGCTCAGCGATAAACTGCTCAAGGCTGCAAAGAACTGTGGGCAAAACCTTGTTAAAGGCGTTTACTGTATGTTTAACGGGCCTTCCTACGAAACTCCTGCGGAAATACGTATGGCTCGTATACTTGGCGCCGACGCAGCGGGAATGTCTGTTGTCTTTGAAAACATCGCCGCCGTGCATAGCGGAATAAAAACGGCTGGAATAGCCGTAATAACGAATATGGCAGCCGGCATGTCGGGCAAACAGCTAAACCATGAGGAAGTATTGAGAGAGGGCAAACTTTCTGCTGATAAAGTCTCCATTCTTCTTGATAATTTCATAAAAATACTCTAAATAAGCTTGCCGATTTAGTATCGTTGCATGTTAAAGCCACAATTCCGTAAGGGGATTGGTGGCTTTTTCCATGTAAATTTTACGCATATGCGTTTTTTAATGTGGGAAACTAAAAAAAAATCTGGAGGTAGCCATGAACCGCATTTTAAAGCCGTTTTCATTAATACTGTCTCTTTTAGTAGCATTCTCACTCTATACATTTTCCATTGCCGCTCCGGCAGTTGAAAATTTACCGTTTGAGGCTAAGGCAAAATCCGTTATGCTTCTGGACGCTAATTCCGGAAATATAATATATCAAAATAATCCTGATACATCTTTGCCCGTTGCATCTGTCACAAAGATGATGTCTATGCTCTTGTTTTTTGAATCACTTGATAACGATCTCTATAGTTTAAGCGATAAATTGACAGTTAGTGAAAAAGCAGCGGGAATGGGTGGGACTCAGGCGTTTTTAGAAAAGGATGCGAAATATCCTGCGGAAATATTGCTTGAATCTGTCATAGTTGCATCGGCTAATGACTCTACTATTGCCCTTGCAGAGAAAATTGCTGGGTCTGAAGAAGCCTTTGTTTCCAAAATGAACACCAAGGCCAAAGAAATGGGATTAACTGGCACGAACTTTGTAAACGCAACCGGTCTTTCTGCTCCCGGCCAGCAAACGACTGCGCAAGACCTTTCCAAGATAGCGATGGAATTAGCAAAGGTCAAAAAATACTTTTCCTACAGTAATATATGGATGGATAACATTAAACATGGTGCGGATCGTTTTACCGATATAACAAATACAAACAGGCTTATACGTTTCTATGCAGGATGCGATGGTTTCGCCACAGGCTCCGATAAAGAAGCCGGGTATTGCGGTGTTTATACTGCCACAAAAGGCAATTTTAGATTGATCGCTATCGTACTTGGTGCAGATAACTCCAGTAGCAGAAATGATTTGGCAGCGAAGCTATTAGATTATGGTTTTGCGAATTTTGCAGCCAAGAAGATATATAAGAAAGGCGATATAGTTAAGAAAAACGTTCCCGTAAAAAACGGAGAACTGGATAAGTTCAACCTTATCGCGGAGGATTCATTAAACCTGTTGCTGGAAAGGGAGAAGGAAAAGGAAGTAAAGAAAGAGATCATACTGCAGGAAGAATATACCGCGCCAATAACCAAAGGTGAAAAGCTGGGAGAAGCAGTTATTACCCTTGATGGAAAGGAAATAGGCAGGGTAAACCTTATTGCGCAGGAAGATGTTGAAACATCAACAGTTATGCGTAAGTTTAACAGGATATTGGTCCACTGGCTTATGGGATAAAGTAAATCAATTCAGGACAAATACGTGAGTTGAACAAGCGATTGGTATCGACAAACGTATTAGAGCAAGAGCCCCTTTAGATTATGCGGTAATTGGGGCTTTTTGTTTATTTGCATAATCCAATACAATTGGGTATAATTAATAAATTAATAATGAACGGATAAATAATTATTGGAGGTTAATAGATTTTGGCTCAAAAACAGAATAAGCTGAAGATCATACCACTCGGCGGTGTAGATGAGATCGGGAAAAATATGACCGTCATAGAGTATGGCAAGGATATTCTTGTTATTGATTGCGGTATGACGTTCCCCAGTGAAGATATGTTGGGGATCGATCTGGTCATCCCGGACATCACGTATCTAGAGAACAACAAGGATAGGATCAAGGCTTTCTTATTTACCCATGGCCACGAGGATCATATCGGGGCTGTGCCATATGTGTTGCAGAAAATTAACGCGCCAATCTATGCAACGCGGCTAACGAATGCTCTAATCAAGGTAAAGTTGGAGGATCATAAGCTAAAAAACGTACATCTGAACGAGGTGAATCCTGGCGCAAAAATCAACATTGGCTGCTTTACCGTTGAGTTTATTAAGGTGTGCCATAGTATTGCGGGCGCATGCGCTATCGCAATTACGACGCCCGTCGGAATAATAGTTTTTACCGGTGATTTTAAAATCGACTATACACCTATCGATGGTGAACCAATGGACCTTGGCGTCTTTGCAAAGCTCGGAAGGGAGGGCGTACTTTGCCTTCTTTCCGACAGTACAAATGTTGAACGCGCCGGCTATACCATGTCGGAACGGACCGTGGGGGAATCATTCGACCGGTATTTCAAACAAGCAACCGGAAGGGTAATTATAGCATCTTTTGCGTCAAACATTCACAGGGTTCAGCAAATTGTTGATGCAGCCCAAAGGTATGGCAGAAAGGTATGCTTTCAAGGACGCAGCATGATAAAAGTTGCGGGGCTAGCAACAAAACTGGGCTATTTGAATGTGCCCGATAATGCGCTTATAGAGGTCGATAAGATTGACCGGTACGATGACGACCAGATAGTTATCGTCACTACAGGCAGCCAAGGGGAGCCAATGTCCGGTCTAGTGCGGATGGCAACAAAAGAGCACAAAAAGGTTGATATAACACCCGGAGACATGGTAATAATATCAGCTTCCCCTATCCCGGGGAACGAGAAAACCGTATCAAATGTAATCAATCAACTTTACAGAAAAGGTGCAGTCGTTGTATACGAAGCGATGGCGGATATTCACGTTTCCGGCCACGCTTGCAGGGAAGAGCTGAAGCTCATGCTTGCGTTGACTAAGCCAAAGTATTTTATTCCAGTACATGGCGAATACAGGCATCTTTGTAAACATGCCGATTTAGCCAAATCCCTGGGGATCGATGAGAAGAATATCTTTCTTCCCGGTATTGGAAACACTATCGAGTTTACAAAAAAAGGTGGACGTCAGCTTGGTAATGTTGTTTCAGGTTCGGTTCTGGTTGACGGTTCTGGAATAGGAGACGTTGGGAATATTGTTTTGCGTGACAGAAAAGTTTTATCACAGGATGGCTTGTTTGTAGTTGTTGTCGGTATCTGTAAAGATACGGGGAAGATGGTTGCAGGACCCGACATCATATCTCGCGGATTCATTTACATGAGGGAAAGCGAGGATATGCTTGACGGGGCAAAGGAAATTGTCCGAAACACCATAAACAACATGGATAAGAAGCAGATGGGGGATTGGCAGTCAATGAAATCCGCAATACGTAATACTTTGAGAAACCATCTTTACGATATAACCAAACGCAACCCGATGATACTGCCAATTATTATCGATATCAATAACACTATATCGGAGGAAAAAGATGAACGTATATGATAGGGCGCATGAGTTGGCCAAAGGTTTACAGGAAAGCAGTGAATACACTCGATACAAGGAGCTTAAGGAGAGGATTTTTTCTTCCGAATCCGATAAAGAGCTTTTGAAGAAATATAAAAAAATGCAGTTTGAAGCTCAAACCGCATATATGTCTGGCAAACAGCCTGATGAGGAAACGATGGATAAGCTTAAGAAGCTTGGTGAGGTTTTGCAATTCAACAAGGATATGACTGATTTTATGTCCGCAGAATTTATGCTGAACAGGATGATAGGGGATATATATAAGATTATTGGGGACGCTGTTGAGCTGGACCTGGATTTTTTGCAGGAATAGAAGTTTGATATTATGCAAGAATGCATGTATAATTAAAAGTTAAGACATATATTGTCCAATAACGCATTTGTCTTATCCGGAGGATATATCATGGAATATGATAACAATTATAATAAAAAAAAGGTGGTCATCGAAAAGAGCGAGCAACGGGTCGATACAAGCAGATCCAGCCTTAGAACCGTTTCTTGGCGCGTTGTTAGGCCTTTGCTTGTTCTGATAATCAGTGTGACGATCGTTCTAACGGCGATTTTGTTTGGGTCGCAGTTTATAGAGAAGAATGTTTTAAATTCTGTCGATAAGAACGATAAAACAGAGGTGAAGGTTACGATACCGCGCGGAGCGTCACTATCCGAAATATCTTTGCTTTTGGAAGATGCAGGGCTCATCAAGAACAAGTCGGTATTTAAGTATTACGTAGATTTCTCAGATCAGGCTTCAAAACTGCATTCAGGAGAGTATATCTTCAAAAAATCGATGTCTATGGACGAAATCATACGTATGTTGTCCTACGGAAGAGACTCGCGGATAGAAAAGAAGATAACTCTGATTGAAGGCCTTACAATAGAAGAGATGTCAGATAAACTGGTCGCCTCGGGGATTTTGAAGGATAAGGATAAATTCCTTGAGCTTTGCAAGACCGGCAGCGAATTTAAAGACACATACGATTTTATCGCTCAGGCTATGGATGCAACAGATAGCAAAGACAGGCGCTATATGCTTGAAGGCTATATGTTCCCCGATACTTATATTTTCTTTGAAAACACCGAGCCTAAGGATATCATAACGCGTATGCTTGATACGTTCGAGGCTAAATTCTACAGTTCTACTGTTTGGACAGAGCGGCTGGAGGAGGCCGAAATGACTATGGACGAAGCCGTTAAGCTAGCCTCAATAATAGAACGCGAAGCGAGAAGCAAAGACTTTTTCAAGGTTTCCGCTGTATTCCACAAAAGGCTTGAAAAAGACATGCTTTTCCAGTCCTGCGCAACGCTGCAATATATGTTCAGGCTTAAGAAATATTCCTTTTCACCATCGGAGACATCCCAAAAAGGCCCTTACAACACATATTTAAACAAAGGGTTGCCGGTAGGACCGATATCCAATCCCGGCGTTAGCACTATCCAGGCCGCTTTGATGCCTGATGAACAAACGATGCAGGACGGCTATCTGTTTTTCTGTAATGCGGATCCAGGCACCGGCGAACTTCTGTTTAGTAAAACAAACGCTGAGCAAAACCGGAATATCAGCAAATGGAAATCCACTTGGGACGCATACGACGATGCATTGCTGAAGAAGAAGTAATGAATATAGAACTTTTATCACCCGCTGGAAATATGGAACGATTATACTACGCCATTCATTTTGGCGCGGACGCTGTGTATGCCGGCGGGCATCAATTTGGTCTAAGGGCGAACGCAGGCAATTTCGCTCCCGAAGAATTGGCTCAGGCTATAAAATATGCTCATGACAGACAAAAAAAGATATACATAACTCTGAACGCATATCTTAAGGATAAAGATACAGTTGCTTTACAGGATAATATTTGTTTTCTGCGGGATTCCGGAGTTGACGCCGTCATTGTCAGCGACCCAATAGCGCTCATAACGGCAAAAAAACTGGCTCCGGAGCTTGATGTGCATATAAGTACACAGGCTAACGTCACTAATTCCGAGGCTGCACGTTTCTATTACGACAATGGGGCAAGCAGAATAATTCTAGCCCGTGAATTAAGTTTGGAAGATATTTCGGAACTGCACAGCAAGATTCCGAAATATCTTGAATTAGAAGCTTTTGTGCATGGAGCCATGTGCGTTGCATATTCCGGACGATGCATAATGAGCAGCGCTTTAACAAACAGGAGCGCAAACGAAGGTGATTGTTCGCAGCCATGCAGATGGAGCTACCGTATACAGGAAAGTAAGAGGGATGGCCTTTGGCTTGATGTAAGTGAAGATGAGAATGGAACTTATTTACTCAACTCTACTGATATGATGATGATTCGGCATCTTTCTCAACTTGCGGACGCCGGCGTTTCGAGCTTCAAAATAGAAGGCAGGATGAAAACGATCTATTATGCTGCTGTAACTACAAATGCCTACCGTATGGCTATTGACGGTTTAAAACTGGGTGAGCAAAAATTTGATTCCCGTTTGGAAGACGAATTATTTAAAGTCAGCCATCGGCCATATGGTACTGGTTTCTATTTTGATAAAGCCCAACAGACAACAAGCAGTGCAAACTATGTTCACGAGTATGATTTTGTAGGCATAGTAAAAGAGAAAGACGGGACATCGAACGATTATCTGATTGAACAGAGAAATAGTTTTTCCAATGGCGATCAACTTGAAGTGGTAAGCCCCGGAGTACATTTTCGAAATATTTGTGTCAAGAACTTGCGAAACGAGAGCAAAGAACATATAGGTATTGCAAACCATGCACAGCAAAAAGTATATTTTGAGAGCGATAGCAATTTACATCCTATGGATATTCTTCGCAAAAGACGTGCAATTACGCAATATAATGACTGAAATCTTGCAAAACGCCCTCGTTATCTGATATCATATTTTAGGTATTATCATTATTTTTACCATGAATAATCGGAGATGTTTTTTTGCGGATTCTTTTGACAAATGACGATGGCATCTATGCGCCCGGAATTTTCGCTTTGGCTGTTGAGCTGCGCTCTAAGCATAAGGTGTATCTTTGCGCGCCTGATGTTGAAAAAAGTGCTTCCTCTCATGCTTTAACTATCAAGGATCCTATGCGCGCGTGGCCGAAGCAGATACACGGACTTGACGAAATAACTGCATATGCGGTTGGTGGTACTCCGGCGGACTGTGTTAAGCTTGGCTTGGGTAATCTAACTAAAGATATAGATATTGTCGTGTCTGGCATAAACAGCGGATATAACACAGGGACTGATGTTATATATTCAGGAACAGTGGCCGCTGCCATGGAAGGAGCCATACTAAAAAAGCCTTCATTTGCTGTATCGCTTGAAGCTGGTAAAGACATGGATTTTGAGAAAGCTTCAAAGATCGCTGTGGATATAATTGAAACCATTGTCGAAGATAAGCTCTTTTTGGGTAGCATAATCAATATAAACATACCGCTTATGGATAAAACACAAACAATCAAGGGTATAAAAGTATGCCCGCTTGGCGTATCGCAATATCCGACTAAGTACGTAAAAAGGCAGGATCTTCGAGGGATCGATTACTATCTTCTGCCATTTGAACTTGAACTTTCGGAGGCCATGACAATGGATTGCGATCTTAGATGGACCAGAGAAGGATATGTAACTGTAACTCCGCTTCATTTCGATTTTACTGATTTTAATACGTTAAAAGAATTGAAGACCATAGATTTTAATATATAGAAGAGAGAGATAAATATGAAAACCGATCCGCTTAGCGTGATTGAAAGTAAGTTTCAGACACTGAGCAAAGGCCAAAAGCTAATTGCAAACTTTATGCTGCAGGATTATGATAAGGCCGCCTTTATGACCGCAAACAAATTGGGAAAAATCGTAGGCGTCAGCGAATCAACTGTCGTACGTTTTGCCAATGCTTTGGGATATGAAGGCTACCCGGATTTGCAGCGCGTTTTGCAGGAATTGATCAAAATGAAGTTGACAAGCGTGCAGCGAATGAAAATAACTTCCAACATAGACCAGAGCAAGATAGTCGAAAAGGTTTTAAAAGCCGATATAGCCAATCTACGATCTACAATAGATCAAACTGATCCAGAGGTTTTCTCCGCCGTAGTTTCTAAAATACTATCCGCAAAGTCTATATATGTTATCGGGCTGAGAGCGAGCGCATGTCTGGCACAGTTCCTTGCATATTATATGGGGTTTTTATTGCCAAACATCAAGATGGTTTACT
>JAVBOF010000040.1:0-15470 GCA_031550915.1 Eubacteriales bacterium
AACTGGGTTTTGGGGTATGAACCCCAAAGAAGCAAGAAGAGAATTGCTGTTACGGTTGATATGCGCGGGTACGGTAACACCACCGCGTGAAGTTACTATATTAAAGATATCTAAAATGCTCAGCGATGAAGATTGCAAAAGCAGACGCTCTTCTATGCCTATATCTTCGTCATTTTCGTCCAGGATAGTCTGCTCACCAAATAGATCTGCTTTGTTTTTTATAGGTAAAAGTGTATTATACAACTCATCACCAAACGATAACGCTTCATACAACGAGCGAAAGTAGCAAAGAATATGGACATCTTCTTTGCTTTGGACTTCAAGCCCCGGAATAATAATTATGTTTTCGTCCTTAGCTACATTAAAAACAGCGCCAAGGTTCAAAGCGCTATTGTGATCCGTGACGGAAATAACATCTAATCCCTTTAATAAGGACATGTTGACGATATTGTTCGGAGTCATAGATTCATCGCCACATGGGGATAGGCAGGAGTGTATATGCAAATCGCAAGCCAGCTTCATTTTGACGCTGGAGCTATTAAACCGTTGGCATAAAGGATGCCGCAGATCTCGAAAGCCGACTTTTCTGATGAGAGTAAAGGAATGCACTCTTCTTTTGCTTTTTCTAATGACGCGGCTTCGATCTCTATGCTGTCTGGAATTATAACGCAAGACATATCGAGGAGTGAAGCTATAGCAACAACATTCAAGTGCGTTTGGACTGTTACCCATACCGTATTTGCACAACCTCGGGCCATGACCCAGCTTAAAAGATCGCATGTGTAAGCAAATTGCACTTCCTTATCCAGGTCACATTCTTCGTACGCCGGTTTTGCATCAAGAAGGGCGATCAATTCTTTTACTTTCATAATAAACTCTCCTTATTGTTGGTGTCTGGCGCTATCTTTGCTGGCAAGCTCTACCATCTGCCTCGCAAGGCTGTCTACTTTATCCCTTAGCTTGAAAATACAGTCCATCTCATACGCATTGCCACGCACGATATCTTCCGCTAATGTACGGCAACTTGGAGAACCACAGGATCCGCAATCCAATCCGGGCAATTCCTTCAACAGCTCTTCAATCTGCTCCATTTTTCGCAGGGCTTCGACGATATTGTCATCCAGTTTCATGACTTCGCGCTGTTCCAGTTCAGTTTCAAAATGGATACGTGGGTCGCTTTTGTATTTTTCTATCAATTCTCCGCGGTCTGGATTTTCTTCGACATTTTTCATAATATTAACAAGCTTACGTATATTATCTTTAGCTATATAATTATTTTCGAATACAAGCGGCCCACCTATACATCCGCCAATACAGGATAATCCTTCAAAGAATTCTAGCTGTGGGAGCTTGTTGTTTTCTATCTCTTCAAGTACCCTTATAATATTATGTATACCGTCTACGGCGAGATGGCCTTCTATTTCCAACGCCTTGCTTTCTCCTCCGGAAGACGCCCAGCCTACACCAAGATAGCTGGCAGCGTACTTTGGCACGATCTTGGTATCATACTTTGTCTTTGTGACTAGCCTTGATAAACTGCCATAGATATCTATTATAGAGATAGTGCCGCTTACAGCAGAAACCCCTTTACCCATAGGGTTTTTTACGCTTGTCGTCTTTGCGGCACAAGGAGTTATAAAGAAAACGCCTACATCATCCGGGTCAACGTTTTTATCCTTACAAAACTCTTCCCGCGCGATTATCGCGGCAACTTCCATTGGGGATTCTAACCGAAGTATATTCGGTATCAAATCCGGGAAGCGCACCTGAATGAGGCGCAAAATTGCAGGGCAAGCAGAGGAGATGACCGGACGTGGTATGCTTGGGTCCTTCAATACTTCTTTTGTGGCAGCAGTAACTATATCAGCAGCCTTTGCAACCTCAAATACACTGGAAAAACCAAGTGATATAAGCGTGTTGATGATCTTTTCAATATCTAAAACATGGTTGAATTGCCCAAACAAAGCGGGCGCAGGCAAAGCTATACGGTACTTATATTCATATATTCCCGTTATATCATCTGTGGTTGCGACCTTCGCGTGATATGGACATATCCGAATACACTCACCGCAATCTATGCAGCGCTCATTTATTATGCGCGCCTTTCCGCCCCATACCCGTATGGCTTCCGTGGGACATCTGCGAATACAGTTTGTACAGCCCATACATTTATCTTCTTTTAGAGTAACCGAATGATAATACATTTCTTATCCCCCGTAAATACACCATGGCAGCATAAACGCGTCATATATTAATGCGGATATGCATATCAGTTCCCTTACCTACAATGGAATCGATGGAAAATTCATCGGCGCAGCGTTTGATATTAGGCAGACCCATACCGGCCCCGAACCCCATTATACGAACGCTGTCTGGTGCCGTAGAAAACCCTTCCGTCATTGCGGCTTCCACATTATCGATCCCTGGGCCTACATCATGGGAGCTTATCTCTATACAATTTGCAGTGATAGCCAGCTCCATATTTCCGCCAAGGCTGTGGATTATCATATTGAGCTCAGTTTCATAAGAAGCGATGGCGGCTTTTCGAATAATATCGCTTTTTATGCCCAGGCTTTTCAATATGGATTTTATCTTGCTTGAAGCCTCGCCGGCCGCGGCGAAATCGCCGGCGGTAATTTCAAAATTAAAAGCATTGTCAGACATTATACTCTCCCAGACGCGCCAACAAGTCCATTTGTAAATAATATACCGCAAGAGGTATACGATGTATGGTTCGTCCCAAGCAAGACTATACCAAGCTCCTTTGCGGTCTCAATAATATCATCCGTGGGTTTTTTGCCGCGGACAAAGACTATGCAAGGCATGTCCATCATTTCTGCGGTTCTTATCGAATGATTGTTGACCAGGCCTGTCAATAGCACCGACCGCTCCTTAGAAAAAGCCAACACGTCGCTCATTAGGTCTGAGCCGCATCCGGATATGACTGTCTGATCCAGATTATCACCGCCACAGAAAACTTCGGCATCAAGTAATTCAATAATTTTAGTAAGATCCATTCGCAGCACCTTTCTTTATGAAAAACTATGAATATTATATCATGCTACATACTATTTTGTAACTGATTGGATAAAACTAGAATAAGCATAAATCAATTCAATTTCTGCGTATTTTAGAGCCGAAGAAAATTCAGGGCCATCCGCATAGCCACCGGTAGCTATATCATTCAGTTTGGCAATGGACGTCTCAAAAACCTTACCCAAACTTGTAAGCATTTCACTGCTTCCGTTTTGCCCGGGTATAGTGCTTAATGAATCCAACGCTTTCTGAAGAGTATCCTTCATCTCCAAAACTTCGGCTTTGCAGGTTTCGTAATCCTTTTCCTTCTTATCGCATGCCAGAATCAATGCGCCAAGCTTATCTTTGACTGAGAGATAATCATCAAAGCACTGTTTGATAAGGGCTATCTTATCCTCACTGGCGGTGACAGTCATATTTAGATCGCCTGTTTCTATAGCAAAAATACTGCTGTCTATATTTTCGGTACTCATAAGGTTTTCCTTTACCTGCTTTGCTTCTTCATTGGTGTTATAAATCGATGCAAAAACCCTGTGATGGCCCGTATCGTTCAGGATGTATCCCGCCGCGCCCCTTGCCTTCATGCTATTCGCCTCGACCGATGCGTTTTCAGCGGAAGAAAAGGCCCCAAGCTGTAAAGCATAGGCATTAAAACCCTTTATCGATATCTGTTGGGAAACGGACTTAGTGCTGACCGCGGAGTTCTCTTGCAATTCTTCTGCAGGGCTTTGCGTGGCGAGAGGAGATTCGGGCTCGGCAGCCTTTTCCGTATTAAACATGCTCATAACGGGCATGACCACATTGGACGCTACCCAGTTTCCAATAACACCCGCCGAAAGAAAATACGCGGCAACGCATATAACGATAATTGCCAGGAGTGCTTTGCCCGTGCGTCCGCCGGAACTGCTACCGGCAGGGGGTGAAGTAGTAGTTGTCCTTTTTTTTACGCCGACATAATCATTTAACCGGGAATATCTCAAAATGTTTGCCCCCTTCTGTTGTATAGTGCTTATAAGAATAATATGCAAGCTTATCCCCGTTTATGTTTTGCTTTTAAATGCAAAAAACAGCCCGCCAAAGCGGGCTGTCAAGCCATCTACTGCATTATTGTCAAACCTTTAACAACTGTTCAACATTTAATACGAAAATCGTAGCCCCTCCAACGTCGACCTCAACAGGGAACGGGGCAAAGCCGCCAACAACTCCGAATGCCTCGGCAGGCTGGATCGTTACGGTTTTTCTTGTTCCGCATTTCTCTCTTATTATCTCTATTGCGGCATCCAACTTATCCGATTCTGTGACCGTCATAAGAGTTACGCTGGATCTGTTGAGCAATCCACCCGTAGATGCCAGTTTGGTTGCGCTGAATCCCTTCTTATACAGTGCCGTCAATAATTCGGCTTCATCCTTGCCATGGATGATTGACATGATCAGTTTCATAATAGCCTCCTTTCAGCCGGTGAAACAAACAACAACAATCATCTGAGAGATGCCCTTACTTATTCAATAACACTATTTTTTCTTTTTGTAAAGCTTTCTTTTTTTCCGTGCACGAAATAGTAGACGGGAACGCAGAGAAGGATAAAAGCGGACAGCGCAATGTATAAGCCGCGGAAACCGATAAGCGGGACGAATAATCCCAAAATGAAAGGCCCAAAGCCCATTCCCACATCCGCGAGTATGTAGTATGTCGATGTTGCAAGATGCAGCCTTTCACGAGGTGCGATGCGAATCGCCACTGCGTTGCCGCTGGAAAAAAAAGTCCCGTATCCCAGGCTCATGACAACCGAAGCAAAGAGCAGCATGAGCCCGTTTTGCGCAAAGCCCAACATAAGCATACTTACAGCAAACAGAATTATAGTTGGATATATGACGATATTTGCGCTTTTTTTATCAAGCAACTTACCTGAAATCGGTCTTGTAAACAAAACAAAAGCTGAATAAACAAGGAAAAACCACTTGCTTGCATCGGTCAGTGCAGGCCCCGCGGCTTGAGCAAATTTTGTAAGGAAAGTTATAACGCCCGAATAGGCGAATATAATCAAAGTTGAAGTTATGCAAAACGGCAAAACGGAAACCTCAATAAAATCGTGTATACTAAGGCGTTTTTTTGGACCACTTAAGTGATCGTCTGCAGCTACATCCATCACTTCCATAGCGGGGGAGCTTACGAAAACGGAGACGATGATCGATAAAGCCGTTAAGCCTGTACAGATGATCAGCAAGGATATATAACTGATGCTTTGCATAAGATACATCCCTATAAAAGTGCCTATCGCCGAGGCAGTAGTCATACTGAGGCTGAAAAATCCGATCCCCTCGCCAAGCCTTTTAGCAGGGATTATACGTGCCGCTATTGTCGCTGTGCCGGTTGCGCTTACGCCAAAGCCAAAGCCGTTAAAAAAACGTATAAAGAAATAGGCTACAAGCCCAATATTGAGCATATAAAGTACCGACGAAACAAGATATATCCCCAAACCGATAAAAAGAATAGCTTTGCACCCCAATTTGATTATAAATCGATTGGCAAATATCCTTGCAAAAAGGGCGCCAACTATAAACAATCCCGCCGCAAGCCCTGCCTGGCTTGCTGAAGCGTGATAAAAGTCTATCGCGTGGGTCGCCGAAGTGACCATTAAGGAATAATAGACTATGTAAACGAAAAGGTTCGATATAAAATTTATTATAAAATCCTTGGTCCAGAGTTTGTCCTTCATCTTTATCCATCCCGATATATATGGTTTATCGCTCAGAGAGCAATTATACTCTTACATTTAAATAAAGACAATAAAAAAGCCTTCGCTGTGCAAAGGCTTTTAATGGATATCAAATATACTGCTCTATTTTGACTCCAACCGCATTCAATATCTCGGTGGCGAAATCGTCAGGGTACGGATCTTTGAACACGACCCGTACTATCCCCGCGTTGGCAATCATCTTTGAGCAAATTACACATGGCTGATGCGTGCAATATAATGTGGCTCCGTCGATGGAAATACCAAGTTTTGCAGCCTGGATTATTGCGTTTTGTTCGGCATGTATGGCGTAACAGAGCTCGTGATGCGTGCCCGAAGGGATGTTCTTTATCCTTCTCAGGCACTCGCCTTTTTCTACGCAGCTAAAGAGGCCGGCGGGGGCACCGTTATAGCCGGTAGTAATTATGCGTTTGTTTTTGACTATGATTGCGCCTATTTTTCTATTCTCTTGATAGCAGCTGGACCAGGATGATATGACGGATGTAAGCTCCATAAACCTCTTATCCCATTTATCCATTTGTGCCTCCGCATTAAATATTTATTACACTTTAGCAACATCTTTGGCTATACTGCAAGTATAGAAATGCTAAAAAACATACGAATTCGGGAGCAATATGCCCGAAACGGACTGCAATGTGGAATTACTGGCGAAATTAGCCGATAATGAGGGAATACGGATATTGATTGATAAAACACTTTTGTCTAAACTAATAAATGACTTAGCACTCAGAACGGTCAAGTGCTAACACTCTAAACCGCAGTATAACAATATTGTGGGAAACACACAATAATAGTGCATCTTAGCGGATTAGTCAAAAAAGCTATTGTAGCTTAAGATATATTTTAAAGGAGGTACACAAATGAATATCAAACCGTTGGCGGATAATGTATTGATCAAAAGATGTGAAGCCGAAGAGACCACAAAAGGCGGCATAGTTTTGCCAGGCTCGGCACAGGAAAAGCCGGAAGTTGCCGAAGTTATAGCTTGCGGCCCCGGGGGCATGGTAGACGGAAAGGAAACGAGTGTTACCGTTAAGCCGGGAGACAAAGTGATTCTTTCAAAATATGCGGGGACGGAAATAAAGCTGGACGGGCAGGAATATGTACTGGTCCGTATGAACGATATCAAAGCAATAGTGGAATAATTTAAAAATCTAAGAAAGAAATTGGAGGATTTATAATGGCAAAACAGTTAAAATACGGCGAAGAAGCACGCCGCGCGCTGGAAGAAGGCGTAAACTCGCTTGCGGATACCGTTAAAATAACCCTTGGGCCAAAAGGCCGCAATGTTGTTTTAGATAAGAAATATGGCTCCCCGCTGATTACAAACGACGGAGTAACCATAGCAAAAGAAATAGAACTGGAAGAGCCTTTCGCAAATATGGGCGCTCAGCTTGTAAAAGAAGTTGCAACAAAAACAAATGATGTAGCCGGCGACGGCACGACGACCGCAACGCTTTTGGCGCAGGCTATCATTCGTGAAGGCCTTAAGAACGTAGCGGCTGGCGCAAACCCAATGGAGATAAAAAAAGGTATTGAAGCTGCTGTTGAAGTAGCTGTTGACGAATTTAAAAAGATCAGCAAACCCATTGAAAACAAACAGGCTATATCCCAGGTGGCAGCAATATCCGCGAGCGATGAAAAAGTTGGCAAGTTGATTTCTGATGCAATGGAAAAGGTTGGCAATGATGGTGTTATAACCGTTGAAGAATCAAAGACAATGATGACTGAGCTTGTAGTTGTTGAAGGTATGCAGTTTGACCGCGGATATGCTTCCGCATACATGGTAACCGACGCGGATAAAATGGAAGCCGTTTTGGACAAACCCTTCATAATGATCACGGACAAAAAGATTACAAGGATACAGGATATACTGCCTGTTCTGGAATCCGTCGTGCAGCAGGGCCGCCAGATGCTTATAATAGCTGAAGATATCGAAGGCGAAGCGCTTGCTACGCTTGTATTGAATAAACTGCGTGGAACGTTCAACGTAGTTGCAGTTAAGGCTCCTGGCTTTGGTGATAGAAGAAAAGCCATGCTTCAGGATATAGCCATATTGACTGGCGGCCAGGTGATATCCGATGAACTTGGCATGGAACTGAAGGATGCGACGGTCGAGATGCTTGGCAGCGCACGTCAGGTCAAGGTAGATAAGGACAATACTGTTGTAGTTGAAGGCGCTGGAGATCCTTCCGAGATAAAGGCGCGCATAAGCTCCATCAAAGCGCAGGTCGAAGAAACGACCTCCGATTACGATAAAGAAAAGCTGCAGGAAAGGCTTGCAAAGCTTTCCGGCGGTGTTGCTGTAATTGAAGTTGGCGCAGCTACCGAAACCGAAATGAAAGAGATGAAACTGCGCATAGAGGATGCTTTGGCAGCAACGCGCGCAGCGGTTGAAGAAGGCATTGTACCTGGTGGCGGAGTAGCCATGGTCAACGCTATCCCCGCCGTTTCCAAGATTTTGGATACCTGCGAGGGCGACAAGAAAACGGGCGTTTCCATTGTATTGCGTGCATTAGAAGAGCCGCTTCGCCAAATCGCCGTGAACGCCGGTTTGGAAGGCTCCGTTATAGTCGCAAACATTAAGGAAAAAGCTACTGCGGGATACGGCTTTGACGCATTGAAAATGGAATATGGCGATATGGTGCAAAAGGGCATCATTGATCCGACTAAGGTGACGCGCTCTGCGCTGCAGAACGCTGCCAGCATAGCGGCAATGCTCCTTACTACGGAAAGCATCATTACAGATATACCTGCTCCGGAACCGCCGATGCCGGGCGGCGGCGGTGGAATGCCCCCAATGTATTGATAAACTAAACCAATATTTTGCCCGGTTACTATATATAGCAGCCGGGCAAATTCTTTGATTTGCTGTGATATAATATTGCGGACCGTAGCTTGCTATAAGATCTAACGACGGATTATTAAGACGATTCGAGAAAATTAATTTGGCCATAGTACGGAGGAACGGATGAATCTGGATGGCGTGACACTGTTTGCAGTGTTGGCAGAGTTGAAAGAAAAAATAATAGGGGCAAGGATAGATAAGATATATCAGCCGACAAAGTATGAGCTTGTCTTTGCAGTACGGACGATAGGAGAAAACAGGAAAATAATCCTTTCCTCCCATCCGAGCAACAGTAGGGTACATCTGACAGACATGCAGTATGAGAACCCCGCGGTCCCTCCAACTTTCTGTATGTTATTGCGAAAACACCTTATCGGCGGAAGGATAGTTGATATACAACAGCCCAATATGGAAAGAATCGCGGAGATTGTAATAGAAGCCCATGATGAACTGGGAGATAGAGCCCAATTCAAACTTGTTTGCGAGCTTATGGGCAAGCACAGCAATATTATTTTTATATCTCAAAACGGCAAAGTACTTGACAGCGCGCGAAGGGTTCCTGAGCATGTAAGCCGTATAAGACAGATATTACCCGGTTTGGAATATGAGTACCCGCCGTCAAAAGGAAAGCTTTCACCTTTGGGCATGTCACTTGAAACACTGGAAGATATTATGCGTTCCATGAGCGAAACGACGGTGCCCAAATATCTTGTATCTATGCTAAACGGCGTATCGCCGACCGTTTCACAGGAGCTCACTTACCGCGCGTTTGGAAGCGGCGAAATACTGCTTTCAAAGCTGGAAAGCCGCCAAAGAAGGGCGCTTGCCGCCGTTTGCGCTTCTTTTTTCTCGAACCTTTCTGAGAAGAATTTCGAACCGATGCTGTTGTTCAAGAATGGCGAACCGTTTGTAATAACACCATTTGAATACGAAATGTTCGGGCATTTGAATAGCAAAAGGAGCGAAAGCATAAGCCAGCTATTAGACGGTTATTTTTATGAGATCGACAGGATAGAAAAGATTAGGCAAAAAGCATCGGCGTTAAACAGAATAATCAAACAAAACTACGAACGCTGCCAAAAGAAGCTTGCCGTCCAGCAGGAAACACTTGCACAATCAGAAAAGATGGAGCAGCACAGACTTTTTGGCGAGCTTATAGCTGCAAATATATATGTTATAAAAAAGGGGATGGATAGCGTCGTTTTGCAGGACTATACCAAAGACGACTTGCCGATGGTTGAGATTCCGCTGGATATTCGCCTGAGTCCGTCGAAAAACTCACAAAAGTATTTTTCCTTATATGCAAAGGCACGAAACGCAAAGGATATCGCCAGAAAGTATATAAATGAGAATATGGCGGAGATAAGCTATTTGGAAAGCCTTGCCGAAGCAATTGAGCGCTGTGAAAGCACGGAAGAACTGGAAGAGATCCGCAGGGAGATGATACAGAGTGGCTACATAAAACAAGCGCCTCAAAAAATAAAACCCATACCGCAATCAAGCCCGTTGCACTATGTCTCGGCAGAAGGTTTTGACATTTATGTCGGGAAAAATAATTATCAAAACGACAGACTTACACTGAAATTCGCCCGCAAAGAAGACATATGGCTGCACGTAAAGGATTCGGCAGGCGCGCATGTGATTATCCGTACAGGCGGCGGGGTATTGCCGGATAACACGCTTGAGCAAGCGGCAATGCTTGCAGCGTGGTATAGCAAGGAACGCGGCGCAAAGACCGCGGTAGATTACGCACCCATTAGCAACGTACACAAACCAAACGGCGCAAAACCGGGTATGGTTATATATGAAAACTATCGGACGGTGTATGTCACACCCGAAGAAAAGCTACTGCCAGAGATGGTGAAAGGTACCGGAAGATCAGGCTGAAAACAATATACACGCATATCATATTTCCTCATAAACCCTAATATACTGTAGCATAATGTCACACATGGAGGTTTTGTGTATGCTGCGAAGGTATATTGCTATTATTATCGCGCTGGCCGTGTTGATCTCCGTTGCCGGATGCGCTCCAAAAGAAAAAGAAGAGATACCGGAAGAAAGCCCGATCCAGGAAGAAGCGAATCTCAGGAATACGCTTGTGTATTATCTAGATGACATTGGATACCTTGTTCCCGTAATGCGCCAGTTGCCTTGGCAGGAAGATATGGCTATGGCGGCGCTGATGACCATGATATCCAGTCCAGAAAACGACGCAGATGCAGCAAAATATGGATTGAAGACGGTACTACCGCAAGATTCTAAAATAGAGATGCAGATGGATAAAGGCGTGGCCCGCCTGACCTTTGCGAAAGATGATTTGAAGGCCGAGGACGCGGCTTCGGAAAAGGCAAGGATCGCAGCAATTGTAAACACGCTTACCGCCTTTGATACCATAGATTCAGTAATGCTACAAACCGAAGATAAGCAGAAAAAGCTCCAGTTTGGTACGGCCCTGAATAAAAAGATGAAGGCGACGGCACTGAACATCGAAAGTCTGGGTCAAAATGATAAAAAGCCGGTAGGTAAGGTTTCTTTATATTTTGAAAACAATTCGCTGATCGTACCTGTCACACGTTATATAGACGCCGAGGCGGATTTGAAAAGAGCTATCGAAGAATTGATGAAAGGCCCCAAAAAAGGCTGCGGATTGAAATGCTCGATGCCTCCGGATACTAAGCTGTTGGACGTGAAGCTAGATCCTAACGGGTTTGCGATCCTAAATTTTTCTAAGGAATTCTCAAAACTAACAGATAATCCTGAAGCTGAGAAGGCCGTTTTGAAAACTCTATTGCTAACTTGTCTGCAATTTGATAATGTTAAAGATATTCAAATACTTGTAGAAGGGCAAAACTATTCGCCATCGGATGCGGCTACTTTTGCGGCGCCGGTGTTTGCAAACCAATACTGACGGAGAGATAAATGCTAAGAAACGACGAAAGAAAAAATGATGAATTGAGACAAATAAACTGCATTAAAGGGTTTATTGGAAGTGCGCCCGGTTCCGTGCTAATGGAATGCGGGCGTACCCGCGTTATATGTACGGCCACGATGGAAGAAAAAGTGCCGCCTTTTCTGGTTGGTACGGGAAAGGGATGGCTAACGGCCGAGTATGCCATGTTGCCTGCCTCGACAGGTGCGAGAAAGCAGCGTGACGGAGCCAGGCCGGATGGTAGGTCTGTTGAGATACAAAGGCTTATTGGGCGGTCACTACGGACCATCGTCGACCTCTCAACTTTTGGTGAAAGAACCATCAGGGTAGATTGCGATGTTATTGAAGCAGATGGAGGAACTAGGACAGCGTCCATTAACGGCGCTTTTATAGCGCTGGCGCTGCTGATAGATGATCTTCTGGGTCAGGGAACTATCAAAACATCGCCTATAATAGATCAAGTAGCGGCAATCAGCGTTGGAATAGTCGATGAAGTGCCGATGCTAGATCTTTGCTATACGGAAGACAGCTCTGCGCAGGTAGACATGAACTTAGTTATGACAGGAGAAGGAAAGATAATTGAAATACAGGGGACGGGCGAAAAACGCGCGTTTGATATGAGTGAGATGCAAAAATTGATTGACTTAGCTCAAGCCGGAATAAAAAATATATTTGAAAAGCAAAATAAAATTCTGATAAAATAGTAAGGGTCAATTCAATATCGGGAGGTTTGAGGTACGAAAAGGATTGTAGTTGCAACTAAGAACAAAGACAAGCTAGACGAAATAAAAAAGATTCTAGGCGGGCAGATCGACGAAATCGTATCTATGGATGAAGTTGGAATACATGATGACGTTGAGGAGAACGGGACGACATTTGCGGAAAATGCCGCTTTAAAAGCAAGAACGGTATTTGATCAATGCGGAATACCTACTTTGGCCGATGATTCCGGATTGATAGTCGACGCCCTGGACGGGGCACCGGGGATATATAGCGCAAGATATGCCAAGCATGGGGACTCCGATGCCAATATAAATAAACTGCTCAAAAACATGGAGAACGTTCCAGATGATATGCGTACGGCTCGTTTTATGTGTTGTGTGGCAATAGCATTGCCAAAGAAACAGCTTTTAACTGCCCAGGGTTCTATAGAAGGCATCATCCTAAAAAAGCCTCGCGGCAATGGAGGCTTTGGTTATGATCCTGTTTTCCTTGTGCAGGATTTAGGTGAAACCTTTGCGGAACTTACGGCGAGCCAAAAAAACATGATAAGCCATAGAAAAAAAGCGCTCGAAGAACTTTTAAATCTTCTTAAACAGTACGAATGATCACTCGTATGGCTATTATTAGCGATTCGCATGGCAAGAAAAAAGGAATCGCTTTAGCTTCCGGTATCATTAGCGATGCCGATGTGATAATACATCTAGGCGATAATCATTCAGATTGCACATTTCTAAAGCTTGAAAAAAACCAAATGCTGATTTCGGTCAAAGGTAATTGCGATTTAGGAGACTTGCCTTTGGAAACATTTGAAACGATTGGCGGTAAACGTTTCCTGATAACGCACGGACATAAGTACCATGTAAAATTTGGGCTGGATAGGCTGTATCTGCGCGCTTTGGAGCTTCAAGCGGATGCGGTATTGTTTGGTCATACACATATACCGCTGATAGATCACTACGGCGGCATTTTATTCCTTAACCCCGGCAGCGTGTCAGAGCCAAGGGGAAGTAGCAAGCCTACAGCTGGAATTATTCAAGTTACGGAAGAGATAAATGCCAATATAGTGAGCTTAAACGATCAGAATAGTATTGACTAAATCATGATTTGATTATAGACTGTTTCGAAAAGAAGGCAGACATCAGGCGAGTCTGACCTAATTACGAATACCGCTTGTCCAATGCGGCAATATAAAGATGTCGCTCAAAAACGTCAGGTATCAGAACTGAACTTGAACGGAGGTAAAAATGAATACAATGGATAAAACAAGAAAGATTGTCGTTACCGGATTACTGGCAGCCATCTGCATAATATTGGGGCTGACCAACGTAGGAATAATCCCAATCCCTCCATTAGGTATAGCAATATTACATATCCCGGTTATAATCGGCGCTATATTGGAAGGCCCGGTTGTTGGTTTGGCATTAGGCGCGATTTTTGGTTTGACGAGTATGTATGTCGCTTTTACAACGCCGATTCCAACTAATGTGCTGTTTATGAACCCCCTGGTATCCGTATTACCTAGGCTGATAATACCTTTAACGACATATTTCAGTTATAAGGGTATGATAAAGCTTTCCAAGAAAAAGCCTAAATCAGGAAAACTTGCTGTCGTACTTGCCGCTATAATCGGCTCTTTCACGAATTCGGTATTGGTCCTGCTGGCCATTGGCCTATATATAAACGCTGTACCGGAGTTCAAAGAGCTTACCAATACGCTCATTGCATCAGCGAACTTTGGGCTTTCATATCTCGGTGTTGGACTCATAGATGGCCTGCCGACCGCCCTATTAGGTATGGGCATAATTCAGGGTATACCTGAAGCAATTGTTTGCGCTTTGCTTTCGCTGGCAATAGTTAGCGGAGTTAAGAAGTTTAGAAAAACTTAAATTAGGGGAATCATATGATCTTTGTAATGGATGTTGGTAATACCAATATAAAATCTGGATTATTTGAAGGGAAAAAGCTTATCAATTCATGGCGTATAGATACGGATATGAAGAAGACATCGGATGAATATGGAGTGCTTATTTCGTCGTTTTTCAATTATCTGGGCATCAGCAAGACGAATGTTGACGGCGTAATAATATCCTCGGTCATCCCCTCTATAAACTATACTCTGGAGCATATGTTCGAAATATATTTCAAGAAGCAGCCTATGTTTGTGGGTCCCGGGATCAAAACCGGAATGAATATTCGGTATGATAACCCGAAGGATCTTGGCTCCGACCGGATAGTGAACGCCATAGCGGCTTTTGAATATTATGGAGGTCCGTGCATAGTTATTGATTTTGGTACGGCAACAACGTTTGGCGTAATATCGGAAAACGGTGAGTTTTGCGGGGGCTGCATTTGCCCGGGAGTTAAAATATCGGCGGAAGCACTGACATCGAGCGCGGCAAAACTGCCAAAAGTAGAGCTGGAAAAACCGGACAAGCTCATTTGCCATAACACGGTCGCTGGCATGCAGGCAGGCATTGTTTACGGTTATGTGGGACTTGTTGATTATATAGTGGCCAAACTTTTAATGGAAATAGGTGATCCTAAAGCCAAGGTCATTGCAACAGGCGGTATGGCGCAGCTAATCGCCTCAGAATCCACGATAATAAAAGAGATAAACAGTTTACTTACGCTACAGGGGCTCAGGATTGTTTATGAACGCAATATAGCAGGCTAATACTTTAGGTAGCATTATATACATGGTCAGTTGAAAGGGTGTTATGTATGAAAGATATTAAAATTGGTTTACTTGGCTTTGGTACAGTAGGGTACGGAGTTTACAAGGTTTTTGAAGAAAACGGAGCGGATATCGCGCACCGTGAAGGCGTAGATATAAAAGTAAAAAAAGCCCTTGTTAAGGATATGGATGAGCCTAATGTGCCGTTTGCCGCACCTGGTGTGTGCACGGTAGATATAAATGAGATTATCGAAGATGAGGAAATCAGACTGGTGATCGAATGCCTTGGCGGAGCTGAGCCTGCACGTACATTTATTTTAAAGGCAATGGCTTCAGGCAAGCATATCGTAACATCCAACAAGGAGGTTATAGCCAAACATTGGCCGGAGCTTGAAGCGGCCGCGCGAAAGAATAACGCGGGTCTTTATATTGAAGGTACGGTTGGCGGAGGAATTCCAATAATAAAAACCATTATAGACAGTATGCAGGCCAACAATATCA
>JAVBOF010000067.1:0-13698 GCA_031550915.1 Eubacteriales bacterium
ACTGCTGAAAAGGCCTTTATGAAAGATATATACAATATATTTGATAAATTGGGCAAAGAGGTCGTGATGTTCGTTGCCACGCCTCTTGGAGAAAGCCTTATGATAATACCGCCTGAGGACAGGGATGGTGTTTCAATAATGATAGACATGGGGTACCATGTGACCGATATCTGCGCGGTGCAGGGCGACGGGATCATTGCGCATAAAACGCTTGATATTGGCGGAGCCAATATCAACGCGGATCTTTCCTATATATTAGACGTCTCTCCACAGGACGCCGAACAGTTAAAGCGCAGATATGTTTTTGGCTTGGATACCACGACTATGGAGAGTGTTGAAATAGTGCGGGATGACCGCGGGAAGGTCCATTTGCATCCCCACGCAACTGTCCAGGAGATAATCGAAGCGCGGGCTGAGGAGATGGCTTGTATATTTAACGATGTTATAGATAAATGGAAGCTGCCAGTTTCCTCACAATCCAAAATATATATGTGTGGGGGTGGTCTGGCGATGATGCGCGGCGCAAGGGAATTCCTTGAAGCTTATTTTGACTTGCCGCTGAAATTCCCCCGGATCGAGACCCCAAAGATAAATACACCAAATATGTTCGCAACACTTGGTGTATTGGATTTTGCATTTAACGGTGTTGGTGATGAACCCGAGCAGGAGCAAAAGATTATGGAAAACCAATACCTTAGAAAAGTTATAGACTTCTTTACTAAATAAGGAGGATTTAGATGCTGGAGTTTGAATTGGACACCAATAAATTTGCCCAAATTAAGGTCGTTGGTGTTGGCGGCGCAGGAAACAATGCCGTCAATAGGATGATTGACCATGGGCTAAAAAGCGTTGAATTCATTGCTATCAATACGGACAAGCAGGCGCTTCTAAGATGTAATGCTACCACCAGGATACAAATTGGGGAAAAGCTTACGAAAGGGCTTGGCGCAGGCGCCCTTCCGGAAATCGGACGTAAGGCGGCTGAAGAAAGCAGAGATGACGTGACACGCGTTTTGGAAGGCGCAGACCTGGTCTTTATAACCGCCGGAATGGGCGGAGGCACAGGCACAGGTGCGGCTCCTATAGTCGCGGAGATCGCGAAGGATCTTGGAATACTGACGATAGGCGTCGTAACAAGGCCGTTTATATTTGAAGGTAAACAGAGGATGATAAATGCCGAATCCGGCATCGCCGAATTGAAGGCGAGGGTGGATTCGCTCGTCGTTATCCCCAATGACAGGCTGTTACAGGTAGTTGGCAGGGGTACGACGATGCAAAATGCCTTCTTTGTAGCGGATGACGTTTTGCGTCAGGGCATACAAGGCATAACGGACCTCATAGCAAAACCGGCATTGATAAATCTGGACTTTGCCGATGTTCGCACTATAATGGAACAGCAGGGCCTGGCTCATATGGGTATCGGTATAGCGAGCGGCGAGAACAGGGCGATAGACGCCATGAAGCAGGCCATCGAAAGCCCGCTGCTTGAAACCAGCATAGTCGGAGCAAGGGGAATAATCGTCAACTTCTCCGGAAGCAGCGAAATGACATTGCAGGAGACGGAAGAGGCGGCGAATATCATCCACGAATCTGTAGATTCGGAAGCAAACATCATATTCGGTGTAGATGTAGACGAGACTTTGGAAGACAAAGTACATATAACAGTTATCGCCACGGGTTTCGATAGGGACATCAGCAAGGTTATAGATACTCCCTTGCAGCAACAACCGATTGAGCAGCCAAAGATCATTCAGCCGCAGGTAATAAACATTCCTCAGCCCGCGGAGAAGCCGGCGATGTTTGTACAGGCTGCAGAACCGCCTAAGGCGACTTTCGTAAGACCGGACCAACCGGTAGTGCCGCCAAAGCCAAAATCAACGCTCGCGGATTTTGACGGAGAAGATTTGGACGTACCGTCCTTTCTTAGAAAGAGACCCTATAAGGACAGGGATTGATAAATAAAGCCAAGGCCCTATATGTTAAAACATAGGGCCTTTTTTATTGCATCGGATTGTGTTCTCTCATAAACAGTTTCAACAAGCTGCCTGTTTTGTATAAAATCGCCTTTATGGTATACACTTTTGCATAAATGGGAAAGATAAGTATACTTATTATGCTTTGAAACGGGGGAAAATACCGTGATTATAGGTCTAAGCCTGTTACTTTCCTGCGTTGTACTGACGGTTTTCAGTACGATAGAGGGTCTTTTGGGAAGGATGCGAGTCAAACCATATGCTTTTATTATTGCCATAGGTATAATTATCATTGGCTGTCTCGCACCTGATTATTATATTACACAGAGGATAGGCATAAACATTGGCGCGGCCATTATGCTTCTTGTCGGCGTTATCTGCATATGCCGAACAAAAGGTGTGATGAACAAGCTTATGGCTATACTTGGGGCCCTATTAGCGGGTACGGGCTTGTTTCTTTTGGAACTGGTTTTACCGCCTGAATGGGCATATACACCGTTTTCTTTCTTGCAGATTGCAGGGATATTCATCGGCATTATCGCATTTCTCTTGACCTCCGGACACAATTCCGCGCTGTTTGCGTCATTGTGGGCCCCCGCCGTGACGATCGGCGTAGCGGCCTTGCAGGAACAGCTTGGCGATGGTTATCCAACGGTTTATCTGGGAACCACCGGCACATATGAAACCTACATTATTGCCGCAATAGTTTCATTGATATTAACGGATATAGCATTCCTTGTTAGGGCGGGCAGACATAACCGTAAACAGAGGCGCAGAACGACTGTAACAGTCACAGCTATGCCTATAAAAAAGAAGTAATATGGACAACTATCTGACGGCGATACTGCTTGGGATAATAGCGGGTTCTATAACACGGTTCCTTATGTTGAAGGTCGATTACAGGCAATACCCTTCCTATCCGCAGGCATACGCAATACATATGGTGCTGGGTATGGTTGCTTCGGCACTTGGCGCTATGATAATTCCCGCATTTTTAAGCAAGGAATATACCGCCGCCACTTTCTTCGCGCTGGCGGCGCAGCAGTTCCGAGAGATACGCAACGTTGAACGCCAAAGCCTGCAAAAGCTGGAAG
The DNA here is from genome assembly GCA_031550915.1 of Eubacteriales bacterium. GTDB lineage: Bacteria > Bacillota > Clostridia > Christensenellales > MGBC116941 > JAVBOF01. The sequence continues at coordinate 3,068 of JAVBOF010000067.1, forward strand.
AGGATGAATTAGTCAAACGCGGTAACACATACATCGAGGATATGGCAAAAAAGCTGGAATCTCGAAACTTTTACGCTATGCTGATATCCATCGCGACATGTGCTGGAATGATAATCTTTAAGGAAATATATATGGCGGCCATAATTGCCGTGATCGTATATTTTCTTTTATACAAACTGGCAAAAGAAATGTATATAAAGGATATAGCAGAGGTTGAAAGCGCGGTTATAGAATTTGACGGCCCTTTGCTGATGGTGGAGGGCGTCGTTCTTTGTAATCTGGCGCAAAAGCGCTCCCGAGACATGCTTTTGAATGAAGCATGCGCCTGCATGATAGTACCTAAGGACATAAACGCGCGCGTTACGCTCTCTATGCCGGGGCAGCAAAAGGCCATACTGCATGATATCTGCGCTCAGCTTGGTACGTTCAAAGATGTAATGGAAGCGGACTATACCCCTATGGCCAAGATGGATCCGATCAGCGGTAACCTGATGGTCATTGCCCTTACGATCGAAGGGCGCGAGCATTCGCTTATAAAGGCCGCAGAAAATTGCCCGGTATTGGAAAGCAGCCGCAAAAAGCCGAATAAAAAGAAATATAGAAAGGGTGCTAAAGATGACTGATAACGGTATCTTTGCGATAGTGACATATGACGATTTGACTGTTGGAGGCGGGGCACCAGTTTTTTACTGCAAGAGCAAGAGGGAACGGGACGAGCTTGTCGCCTCCCTTTGCGGGGTTTCAGGCACGATGGCGCATGACCTGAAAAATGGATGCGTAATACTCCTGCGGCACTAGGAATATCATGCGCAAAAAACGCCGGCAAATCGTTATATCCGGGACGTAAACAGTAGTTGGCCGAAAAAACAAAAACGGGATCAATATTGATAATCCCTTAAAGCGCATCCGCCTTTGCCTTCTTCCAAGAGATGGCTTTCACTGCGTATTTTTTTAAAAAGCGGAGATCTGAACGCGTCGATAAGGGATGTATTAAACACATTGCTGTCTGAATATGGAGCGAACGGACATGGCTCCAAATCTCCGGAAGTGCTTATATGCGCAAATCCCCGGCCCGCGGCAAGACACCCTTCATATATGGATTCATCGCCGGGAACTACGATATACAGGAATCTTCCTTTTGTGTTGCCTGCGTCGCAGAAAGACTGAAGTTTCATCTTATCTTCGCTATCTAAAATGAGGCTTTCCGTGCTTTCATCCATTGGTACATATTCAACGAACACGGCGAAACGGCAGCCCTTTGCGATGAACGGTTCAAAGTACGTTGTATCCGTAACATAAGCGATATTATTTTTGTTGACCGTTATGGATAGGCCAAACGGGATTTTGTGTTTTTCGAGGATATCCATCGCTGAATATACGCTGCTTGCAACGCCATCACCGCGGCGTTTGTCGGTCATAACGGCATCGCCCTCCACGCTGAAAAAAGGCAGCATATGCCTATTTTGCGAGAAAAAATCCGCGTAGGTTTCGTCCAGCAAAGTGCCGTTAGTAAAGATCATGCTTAGCAAATCCCTGTGCCCGCTAAGACCATTCATCCATGCTTTGCTCAGCAACGGCTCGCCGCCGGCCAGCAATACCATATATACGCCCGCATCAACTGCCTGCTGCAGGAGGGTTTCGATCTGCAACGCAGTCGCTTCTACGGCATGGGCTCGACCGTGCGCCTTGGCGTAACAGCCTGCGCAGTTCAAATTGCATCGTTCGGTCGCACTTATTATGAGCATCGGAGGCACTTCGACGCCGAGCTTCATATAAGCCGCACGGCGCTTTTTTGCGGTGCCCTGTGCTGAGAGTATTTTTAACACCGGCGCGCGGCTACCGGGAAAATCCTTTATAAGGCTTAGCCCCAGCTTGATAGCCGAGCCGATAGTGTTATCGAATAGCATTGTATAATTTTTCATAATAAATAGTATGACAGGATATATGTATTCAGTCAACAAATGTTGGATTATAAATGCAGGTCGCTGGCGCCGGGGTATACTATATGGTCGTCTATGGGGTTCACGTTCAGGCGGTTGTCGATGAGGCATATCCCGCGTTGTATGGAATAATGCCCAAATCTGCCGCGGATGGAATCTATAGTACATTCCAGCTTTTCATCGATATAATCCTTTTCGCTCGTAAGGAATGAGATCTGCCTGCAACTGTCTACGGGCTCAAGATCGGTCATTCTTACCCCAAGGGCGCGGATGGGTTTGGAAAAATTCCAATTTTCATGAAAGAGAGCCATAGCCGTTTCCGCGATCCGCCGGGATATAAACGTGGATTGCTGCAGCTTGCACTGCCTTGTTATATAGTTCAGCTCATTATCCTTTATGCTTATCGCCAGGGTTTTGCCACGAAACCCATGGTTCCTGAGCCTTTCCGCAACGCTTTCGGCGAGGGCAAAAAACACCAGTTTCACGTCCTGATCGCATGTCAGGTCCCGTGGGGTGGTAGTGCTGTTGCCCACGCCCTTAACGTCACGCTCGAAATCCATTGTATTTACTACGCTGTCGTCAAGACCATTGGCATATATCCAAAGCGTATATCCCCATTTACCCAAAAGGGTGCGAAGGAATTCCGGCGCGGCACAGGCGATATCGCCTATAGTATACAATCCAACGCGGTTCAGCTTGCGCTGGGTGGATCTGCCAACATACAGAAGCTCCTGCGCGGGTAGTGGCCAGACGCGCGCCTTATAGTTTTGACGTGTTATATCGGTCAGAGCGTCGGGCTTCTGTAAATCGCTGCCAAGCTTTGCAAATATCTTGTTCCACGATACGCCGACAGATATGGTTATGCCCAGCTCCTCCCTTACTGCGGTACGTATGGACTCACCGATATCAGCGGCGCGGTTGCTGCCGGAAACATCCAGCCAGCATTCATCTATGCCAAAGGATTCAATTCTTCCGGTGTAACGCTCATAGATATTTCTGGCTTTACGTGAAAAACGCAAGTACTTCTTCATATCCGGCCGTACGAGTACCAGGCCGGGGCAGATGTTTTTTGCCTGCCAAATCACCTGTCCCGTTTTGATGCCCGCCTGTTTTGCCAAGATATTTTTGGCTAAAACTATGCCGTGGCGTGATTCTATGCTTCCGCAAACCGCCATGGGTACGCTCCATAGCGCAGGATTGTATAGGCACTCTACCGATGCATAAAAATTATTGAGATCGCAATGTAATATCTCGCGGTCCATCACGCCACCACACCCGAATATTTGTTCGTATAAAGAATAACACGAAAATATGTTTGCGTCAATAGCGGCCGCAAAATAATCCGCAGGGAATAAGTGTCAGTTATATTGTTTGCTCTAAAAAGAAAAAAGGCTAGAAACTAGCCTTGATTAACATAATGCGAGGGAATGAATGATAATGCTAAATTTGCGCTTCGGCGTTATCTCCGGCATATATATTGCGCATAAGTTTGCGGGCGTCGAATTCGCCCTCGGTAAGATCCTGATCCAAACTATCCCTGGAAGCATCAGCTGATAATTTATCCATACTCTCTATACCTTCGATAATGTTCAGAAGGTCGGCATCGGAACCTGCCTGTGATATCCTGTTTCCGAACACCGAGCCTTGTGTTGATTCATTCTCGCCGATAATGGAATATTCTATGCCCTCGATAGTCCCGCCATCTATTATGGTATCAAGGTTTTGCGTCAAAAGTTTCAAACCCCGTATTTCCGTAAAAAGCTTCTCCAGAACCTCGGTGCCATTGGATAAGATCACATCAAGAAGATGCGCGGATTTATCCGCGCGGGATTCGATCTCGGATTTTTTCCGGTCCGCTTCGCAAATAACTTCCTCCGCGCTAAGCTCAGCCGCAAGCAACGTACTTACGATATGGCCCTCGCGTTCTTCGAGCTCTGCGACGCGGGCCTTAAGCCGCGTGCGCTCCTTCTGCAATTCTTCAATCTGTTTTTTTAGCTCGCCGATTTCATTGCGGCTGCCCTTTTCAAGGGTCAGGATGGTGCTTTCTACATCGTCGGGAGCGTAACCGAAAAGGCTTTTTTTAAAATTCTTTTTCATAGCTGGATCCTCTCATTTCAAAAATGACTTCTTCAGATCGTATAGATTATCAGATATATCCACTTTATATTTTTGAGGGTTTTTAAAACGCTTATATTCGTCCCAAAGCGTTTCCGTCTCCTTGGCGCAATACTCTTTTATTTCCGCCAGCCCGGGGGAATGGTAGACCTGTTTGCCATCGATAAATACCGGTATCAACAGCTCCCTAGTTGTGAAGTTCTCGATGACCATAGATTTCCATGGCTCTGTGGGGTGATAGATCTTTAACGGACCGGTTTCGTTTATAACTTCATCCTCAAGAGTGATAAGGTCTGCAACTGCCTTCCCGTTAATTTTATCATAGAAACGTATGACCTTTTTTGAGCCCGGGTTGGTTGTTTTGGCAATATTGTCGGATATCTTCATTTTGGGGTATACCTTGCCGTCGACAACGTCGGCAGAAAGCTTGTAAACCCCGCCAAGGGCCGGGCAGCTATCGCTGGTTATCAGCTTGGTACCAACGCCCCAAACGTCTATCTTCGCACCCTGCACCTTAAGGTCGTATATGATATCTTCGTCTAAGTCGCCAGAGGCGACGATCGAAGCACTGCAAAACCCGGCTCCATCAAGCATCTTGCGCGCGGCCTTGCTCAGATACGCCAAGTCTCCGGAATCCAGCCGTATGCCTACCGGAGCATACCCTTTAGCTTTTAGCTCCTTAAAGACCGTGATCGCATTAGGAATACCAGATTTCAACGTATCATACGTATCCACAAGCAACAGACAACCGTCAGGGAAGGTTTCGGCATAAGCCCTGAAAGCCGAAAGCTCGTCAGGAAAGCTCATTACCCAGCTGTGTGCATGGGTGCCCTTAACGGGGATATCGAACATCTGGCCTGTCATGACGTTACTTGTTGCACTGCATCCTCCAATTATCGCGGCTCTGGCACCGAAGATGCCCGCATCGGGGCCCTGTGCGCGCCTAAGACCAAACTCCAAAACCGTGTCCTTGCCCGCGGCATATACTACGCGGTGCGCCTTAGTGGCAATTAAAGTTTGATGGTTTATCAAATTCAGCAGAGCGGTCTCTATTAGCTGCGCTTCCATTATCGGCGCTTTTACGCGTACGAGAGGCTCGTTGGGGAATACAACGGTGCCCTCGGGTATGGCGTAGATATCGCCAGTAAAGCGGAAACCTTTAAGATAATCAAAAAATTCTTCATCAAACGTATTTAGAGATCGAAGATAGTCAATATCGCTATCCGAAAAACTCAGCTCGTTCAGGTACTCTATGACCTGCTCCAGTCCGGCCATTATTGCGTACGAGCTTAACGCCGCGTTTTCGCGGAAAAACAAATCAAATATGCCGATATTATCCTTCTTGCCGTGCTTTAAATATCCATACATCATGGTAAGCTGGTAGAAATCTGTCATCATTGTAAGGTTACGAACTATATTCGAAGTTATCCTAGTATCACTCATTATTGTCAATCCTGTCCTTTTCAGATATATCGGCCGTGTTTATTTCGGTATATTCCCAGTTTGACGCAGATGCCTCCGGAACGGGCACGTCAAACCCGCTTCCCGCAGTTGAAGCGATGATTGGCGGCAGGCATAGGTCGCGTATACGTTTGGTCCTGTAATGCCTGTATATCAATATCAAACCACAAACTATAAACAATACCGCACTTAGCAGCTGCGATACTTTTATTACTCCCGGTACAAGCCAAAGGCTGTCTGTGCGGAACGTTTCGATAATCATCCTGCCGAATCCGTAGAGGGTGAAATACAGAAGCAGGACATTGCCGGGTTTACGCGCTTTTTTGGCGTAGAGCGTCAGGCAGATGAACACAAGTATATTCCAGCAGGATTCATAGAAGAACGTTGCCATATGCCAGTTATGGTAGATCACAGCTCCTGCCGCGTTGGTTTTGGTTATTTCAACGGCAATAGGGAAGAACTGCAGGCTTTTGTCGGTTATCAACGAACCAAAGGCTTCTTGGTTAAAGAAATTTCCCCAACGGCCGATAGCCTGTCCAAGGGCAATGCTTGGCAGGGTTATATCCATAAGCGTAAGGAAGGGGATACCGCGTTTCATGCGCGAGAAGATCACCGCCGCAAGCGCAGCGCCGATCAGCACACCGTAGATGGCCAGACCGCCCTGCCACAGATAGAGCATGGATATTGGGTTATCGCGAAACATATCGAATTCGAAAACTACGTAATATATTCTGGCGAAGATAACGCCCATTGGAATTGCAAGCAGGCAAAAATCATAAAATCTTTCGCTGTTATATCCAAGCTTCTTTGTCCTCCGTACGGCAAGAAATATACCGATGACGATAGATAATGCTATTAAAACGCCATACCAGTGTATTTGCCAAAAGCCCAGATTAATTCCCTGAAATGTGAACATATAGTCCTCCGTTTGTATTTTATCCGCTGTAATCGTTTCACGGCTCCTTGGAAATTTGCATTATTGCAAACACGAGTTCATTCGCCAGGGCTTTCATCCGGCGGATCTTCGCCGGGTTTTTCCGCGGATGCTTCGCCGTCTTGGTCCACACTATGTTCTTTTCCCTCAACCAAACGTTTTATATTTGCGCGATGGTTTATAAGCGCAATTATAGCTATTATTGCGGCAGTCACCCACAGCTTGTAATTGGTCGGATACAATATGCCCCAAACTACGGGTATGGCTATTACGCCGATAATAGACGCTATAGAGGTGATGCGGAAGATCAGTATGATCAGTATTCCGACACCGATGACGATGGCTGTACTTACGGGCTCCATCATAAGGAAAACGCCGCATGCAGTTGCAATACCCTTACCGCCCTTGAAACCGAGGAATACAGGGAAGCAATGGCCTAATATAACGGCCACTCCCGCGATACTTTCCCCCGTTGCACCCGCTATCAGGCTGCCGAGCCAAATGACAAGAACGCCTTTAAGAGCATCACCGACGAACGTCAATGCGCCAAGCCAAAACCCGAACGTACGTACCATATTTGCGGTACCGGCATTACCGCTGCCATATTTGCGGATATCCTTCTTTGCAAACAGGTAGCTGAGAAAAACGGATGTTGAAAAACTGCCGACGAGGTATGCTCCTATTGCACACGCTATCCATAGCAAAATCTCGGTATTCATTGATTCTCGCCTCCTGTCTTTTCCCTTATTATAATCCTAATTGGAGTTCCTTCAAAGCCAAAAGTTTTTCTCAAGTAATTTTCTAAATATCTCTCATATGAAAAATGCATCAAATTTGGATCATTTACAAAGATAACGAATGTTGGAGGCCTGACGGAAACCTGCGTGGCATAATATATCTTTAGCCTTCTGCCCTTATCGCTTGGCGGTTCGTTCACAGCAACGGCTTCAGAAAGACAATCGTTTAAGGTTCCGGTGCTTATCCTGCGGCAGCTTTGTCCAAACACAAACTGCACCTCGTCTATTAGCTTTGCTACCCTCTGTCCTGTCTTTGCGGAGATGAATACCAACTTTGCATATTGCATGAAAGCCAGATGCGAGAATATTTTCTTTTTATATTTTTCTATTGTATGGTTGTCCTTTTCTATTAGGTCCCATTTATTTATGCAAATTATAGCGGGCTTTCCCTCCTCGTGGGCATAGCCGGCAATACGAACGTCCTGTTCGGTTATACCCTCAACCGCATCCACGAGTATAAGGCAAACATCGCAACGGCGCAGCGCGCCCAGTGCGCGGATAACGCTGTAGCGTTCAACGCTGGCATCCTCAATTTTGCTTTTGCGGCGTATACCGGCGGTGTCTATCAGCGTATAGCTTTTTCCTTCGTGCTCAAACGGCGTATCTATGGCATCGCGCGTGGTTCCGGGCTCGTCGCTTACTATGCTGCGGTTGCTCTTCAGCAATGCGTTGACAAGTGAAGATTTCCCGACATTCGGCCTTCCGAGCACGGCGATTGAAATATCGTCGTTTTCATCTTCTTTGCCGTCGCCCTTTGGAAAGGATTCAACAACTTTATCCAGCAATTCGCCCATACCCAACCCATGGGTTGAGGATATACCGAAAACATCGGCGAGTCCGAGCGAATAAAAATCATACATCAGCTCGTCATTGCCGGGTGTATCAATTTTATTGACGACCAGTATCACTGGCTTTTTTGTTTTGCGCAGGAAGGACGCAACGTCTTCATCGGCGGATACAAGACCCTCCTTGCCATCCACAAAGAAAAGTATGACGTCCGCAACGTCAACCGCTATCTCCGCCTGCTCCTTCATCTGGCGGGTAATAACTTCGCTGCTTTCAAAATCCAGCCCACCAGTATCTACTATGGTAAAACTGTAGTTCAGCCATTCGGCATCGGCATATAATCTGTCGCGCGTTACACCCGGGACATCTTCAACTATGGCGATACGCCTGCCGGCCATCCTATTGAAAAAAGTCGATTTGCCGACGTTGGGCCTGCCTACGACGGCTACTAGAGGTTTAATCATTTTATCTCCTATTAGAATATACTCGTTATAAGGGCATCCCCCTCGGGTTCGACGCAGGTAAACTTTGTTGAGAGTTCTTCCGCTATTTTTGCGGGAGGAATATCGTCAAGAAAGACATCCCCGTCGTCACGAAGCATAGAGGAGGGGAAGAGCAGTTCTTCACCAAAGCTCCCACCCTTTAATTGGCTTATTATATCCCCGCCGGTCAAAAGCCCGGCGCAGGTCACCTGGTCTCCAAAGTAATTATTTTTTACCGCGAAAATCTGCAGGTCGATACCCTTTGACTTTACCTTGTCGGAAAGGGCTTGCATAAAGCTTTTTGCATGTTCTCCGGTAACGAGCGAAAGCTTGCGCTTATTGTTGTGCATTATGGCCGAAAGAGATGCGTCAAATTCCCGCTCAAACTTTCTAAGCATTCCTACGCCGTTTTCAAGCTGTTCAAAATCATTATAGCTCTCATAGGAAGGCAATGGCAATTCCGCCATAATGTAGAATTCATCGGCGGCATATGCAAAACCTTCTTTTGCGGCGTATTTTTCTATGCTTTTTATTACTGCCAAGGAACTTTTTTTATCATACGCCCGCAAATTAAAAAGGCCGTCTCTCCATTTTGTCAATCCCACAGGCACGACTGCTACGGTCTTGGCATAGGGATGCAAACCGGAAACAACCTCCAAAGTCCTTTCCAGTTGGACTCCGTCGTTTATGTCCGGGCAAAGGACAAGCTGAAGATGAAAAAACATTCCGTTTTGAGCGAGCTCTTCCAACCTTTGCATGAGCGGCTTTGCGCCGGGATTGCCGGTCATCATAACCCTGATATCGTCATCGGCAGCGTGTAGAGATATATATAACGGATTCGCCCGAAGACGGATGATCCTTTGGAATTCATCATCGTTCACGTTGGAAAGCGTAATGTAATTGCCCATCAAAAAAGAAAGGCGCCAATCGTCATCCTTAAAATACAGGGTTTTGCGCATTCCTTTTGGCAATTGGTCAATAAAGCAGAAAACGCATTTGTTTGCGCATCCGCGTTTCGGACTCATTAGGCCGCTTTCGAACTCAAGTCCGATATCTTCATAGAAATCTTTTTCAATACCAATGCTTCTTTTTTTGCCGTCGGGAAGCAATATATCCAACTTTAAGCATTCTGACGCCGAATAAAAGCGGTAATCCAAAACGTCTATGACGCCACAGCCATCTATAGACAAAAGCGAACTGCCAGCCTTTATATCCAGTTTTTGTGCAATACTACCCTCTGCCACACCCGTTATCCTATGCAAATTACCCTCTCAAGCTTGTGAAACGCTGTTTTATTGTATATTTGTTTGTCCATTAACCTTACAATTATAACACGTCCAAAGCCGGATGGTAAGAGAAATCATCCTTTTTTTGAAGCCCTTGACAATAGGCATGGCAGGAAGTAGTCTAAGATCGACGGAGGAAAACGGTATGGAAAAAACGTTTATTATGGTACGTGCGCTGTTTACTACCGACGGGCAGATCATACCGGAGGAAATCTTTTGGTCGGACGGACGGCGGTATGAGATAGACAGGATATTGGACGTGCGGGAAGCTCCGAGCCTGAAATATGGCGGACAGGGCAAACGGTATACATGCATGGTCAAAGGCAAGGAGATATATCTGTTTTGCGATGAAAACCAATGGTTTATCGGTTGACTCAAGTTAACGCCTTAAGAATGTTTAAATATGAAAAAGCTATTATCTGAAATGACATATCAAGAATTGTGGAAGCTATTCCCTATCATTGTTGTGGGACACAATGATAATTATAAATCATGGTATGAAATAGAGCATCTCAAACTATTAGATTCCATTGACCAGCACAAAGTTAAACGTATCAACCATATAGGCAGCAGCGCGGTTAAAGGTTTAATATCAAAAGCGACTATTGATATTTTGCTTGAGACTGATGATCATTGCGATATAGAAGCATTGGTTGAGCCGCTAACGGAAAATGGATGGATATTAATGAATAGAAAAAGCAAACCTTTTAGCGAAATTATATTTTGCAAAGGCTATACTCCTGATGGATTTGAAGAAAAGGTTTACCACTTGCATGTTAGGCATCTGGGTGATTGGAATGAGTTATATTTTAGAGATTTTTTAATGATCC
>JAVBOF010000172.1:0-13092 GCA_031550915.1 Eubacteriales bacterium
TGAAATGCCACGAGTACCCCGTCAAGAAAAAATACATAATTCAAACTGTCAAAGAGCGTTCGGCAAAGCTTATGAGCTATATGTACGTATTTGGGGCAATGAAAGCTGCAATTGGAAGTATTGTCCACGGAATGTTTTCGACATATGTGAGATCCGGGTTCAATTAACTATTGGACGCAATCCAGCAAGCAATTAAACTGAAATATTTTTCTTGCCGTATAAAACCTAACTGTAAATACTGGAAACAACAAGACTGGCATGAATTTTTCCACCACATATTTTTCAATAAAAGAAAGGAGCTGGTCATACATTCGTTGGAAGCATATGTAATTCATACTGTAGATGTATTTTACCGGCCATTGTTGCAAAGAGCATACTAGATCCGCCGATCTGGATACTGTAACTCAACGGTGAAATAGTGAAATTCATATATCAAATGCGTGTGATATAATGAATATATATGGAATTGTTCATTTCAAATGAATTTCGTGATAAAGAAGTATCGGCTTATGCTGAGCTTAAAAAAACAAAATGATGCATCCTGGTTGCTTCGGCTTTAATTATAATAGTTGTTCTGGCACATTACGCAGTTATATTAAACTGATGCTTTGCGTCAGTATAATATCAAAAAAGTGAATGGGGGAAATGCACAATATGTCTCCGTACTCAGTCGAAATGCGCAATATTGTTGTTTGCATTGCCTTTGCATATCAAATTGGACTAATGTATATAAAGATTGGCTTACATCTGCGGATGAGCGAAGTCAGACTGGCGATGCACACGAAGATTTTCTTTACATTATTTCTTGGCAGCCTCGCTTTTTTTGGAGACTTATACAGGCTTGTTTTGGCACAAACAGCGGCGTCGCAGGCACTTGCGCCCCTTTTTGCTTCGCTGCCGGGTTTGGCAATCACCTTTATTCTATGGACTTATTTTGTAAAGGCGCTTAAATTTAGGCCACTGCATGCTTTTGAAATAGCGGTTTACACCTATCTGTTCTTTCAGACGATAACCGGCGTTACAAGGGTTGTGGGGGCCGTATTCTTCGCTCAGAATTCTGCTTTGATCGATTATTCGTTATATTTGGTCATGTATTTCGTTAATTTCATAGTTTCTATATCCTTTTATATCGTTATGTACCATATACTTGATATCAGACCTAAGTTCCTTATTATTAAAGGAATGCACATTGAGTTGCATAGGAAAAGCATAGCGTTTCCCATTTTCCAGCTTTTTTTCATTTATATATGCTCGGCTTGTATCATGATATTCATTCCAAAAACAATAACCGGAAGCATTGTAAGCCTGTGTATACTTATGTTGTTTTCAGCCTTCTCAATATCTTTGAACAGCAACCGATATGCGCAGGCGGAAATCCGTGATAAGGACAGGCAAATGGAATCGCTGTTTAAAAGCCTGAATCAGTTCAGCGCGATCAAGCACGACTTTTATAACATCCTGCAAACATATAACGGGTATTTCGAGCTCGGCGATCTGGAGGCATGCAAGCGCTACCATAAATCCCTAGTTGAAATAACGACAAGCGCAGGAAATTTGCTGGACCTTAGCCGCCGCGCCGTAGAGAACCCCGCATTGATATCTCTGTTACTCAATAAATATGAGCGAGCCGAGAGCTTAAAAACTGACCTGAGTATTACCATCAGATGTCCGCTTTCTGACCTTCCGATTGATGACATCGATATGTGCAGGATCATAGCGTGTTTGTTGGATAATGCCATTGAGGCGGCAGCAGAATCGAAGAAAAAGCGTGTGTCGCTCGTAGTTGACAAAGAAAAGGACGGATGTAATTCGATAACGATAACTAACAGCTCACCCATGCCAATAGAGGTTTCGGAGATATTTATTCCCGGTTATACAAGTAAAAAGGGACATCAGGGTGCCGGCCTGTCAAATGTCAAAAGAATAATCGAAAAATATCCGTACTGTTCATTAGAAATGAAAAGCATCAATGATGAGGTCGTTACGATGATGAAACTTGAGGAACCGGCAAACTCCCGCGTTATGGGAACAATCCATTGACTGGTACAAAGACAGTGCATATTTGCTTCAGTGAAATTACTTTTCCAGAATAATAGAAAAATGAATTATATGCCACTTAAAAGATGAAAGATATTTTGTATAGGTTAGGCTTTAAAAATATGCCGTCTGAATCACTCTTCAGTTTAGAAACCATACAGATGCTATTGCCGGTAACTTTAGCATTTGTAATTACGTATTGCAATGCAAATATTGATTTGAAAATATCCAATGTTCTAAAAATCAATAGGGGGTGAGGCTGCAGCTATTACGTTTATTGAATGGTAAAAATAGGCCTTAAATCCCCGGTATGGATAGTAAGGTGATCTGAATAACAAATCTAAAATCCTATAATTGCATAAAGCCGTGCATTTTTTCTGCCAGCTAAGGATTATTACGCCAATCATCGCGCAACAACCTTGCTGTTACAGACGGATGTTTCATTCAAAACTTTTGGAAAGTATTCTGTGACTTGAAAATTATGATATTGATTGTATGTATCTATATGTAAGAGGATGATGTCTTCGACAATAAAGATTTGCGGTGACAATTTGGTAAAAGAAAAGCCTATATCTTAAATATGATGTATAATTGTTGTTACTGGAGAATAGATGATTTTTTTGAGCTAAATGCATAGTAAAGGTCATAAAGGCAGTCGGCTGCAGAAATTTATCTATTAGGCCTACAGTAAAATAGCCATGTTTCGGCTCGGTGTTTTGTTGACGCGGTCCTATGAACCGCAGTAAGTTTCGAGGCATATTAAAGATACAATTGAGGCAAGGTAAACGAGACTGAAAATAAATGGGAAATGATTTAAGCCCAAGCTATTTAATTGAAATGCTGCTATTGAGAATATGGGATTAATTAAAAACTGGTTCGGAGCATTAAATAAGAAATTTGTTTCGAAACATAATTACTCATTGGAAGAAAAGATTTTCCGGCTGGTTACGATATCAGGAATTCTTATGTCAACGGTCGGATTATTCGGTAATATTTCACTTGGGCTTGGCGTTATCACTTTTATTATTCTATCTATAAACATCATTATCGATGTTATTTGCATCGTGTATTTTCAAAAGACCAGAAAATGGGAAAAACCCTCAATTATCGTTATACTCTACGGAGTTTTTATTCTGTTCCCGACGCTCTGGTTTTCTACAGGCGGGGCAACCGGATCAACAATGCCCTTTGTTGTACTTATGGGGATTTTTATCGTCATCGCGTTTAACGGCCGATTTCGCGCGATTTGTTTGATTGTTGTAATAATAATGTATCTTACGTTCACCTTGCTCGAATTACGGTTCCCCGACTTAAGCACACCCTATCAAAGCAGAGACACGCATTATGCGGATCTGGCCATTGGCATGTTTTTGAGCTACTGTGTAAGCGTTTATCTAGCTTATCAGGTATTGACGAATTATAAAAAATCCAAACATGAAGCAGAATTGCTTGTTAAACAATTGGAATTGAGCTCGATTTTAGATCCCCTCACAGGCATATATAATAGAAGATATTTAACATCCGCTATAAACGATGAAATGCGCAAAGCGTATGACGACGGCAGTGAACTGGTTCTTTGTATTTTTGACATCGATTTTTTCAAGAAGATCAATGATACTTACGGGCATAATTACGGCGACAGGGTACTTGTGGAGCTTTCAAAATGTATTGGCGATTCATTGGACAGCAGTGAGGTTTTCGGTCGGTACGGCGGGGAAGAATTTTTAATTATTTTCAAGGACTGCGGACTCGATAAAGCACTCGTAAAAATGAATATGATTTACCATAGTATAGAGCGCATGCAGGTGAACAACTCAGACAGAATAACTATCAGCAGTGGGATGAGTGTTTATTATAAAGGCATCTCTTTTTCCAACTTTCTTGAAAGTGCGGATAAGAACCTATATAAGGCAAAAGAAAACGGCCGTAGCCAGATAGTATATTGATATATGCTCGGGATATGCGGTGCGGCGGATGACATATCTCCTGCAGCAAAGAATGGTTATTCCAGCACGATAAAGGTATTATTGCTCATCCAGGGCTTCGATCTTGAAGACGACCGGCCGCAGTCCATCGTTGCAACTGCAGATAGCAACGCCGGGTGTTTTTATCCAATCCCCATAATAAAGCGGTTCTTTGCCGGCGCCGTGGGCAAGCGCAAAAACATATTGGTATATAGCTTTCCAGGCCTCGTCACAAAGACCCTCCGGCTTGGCATAATCGGCAAAGAAGATTTGCCCGACGGTATGGAAAGGACATTTTGACAACCCTTCCGCGCCGTACTCCTTGGCAAGTTCCTCGTCAAAATGAGTTTTTAATACTGTAATCTTACATTTTTTCATCGCTGCTTTCCCTTCCGTTATTTATCCGGCGCAATATGAAATTAAAATCATCCTCCGCCGGATATCTCCAAAAAGCTTAGAATATCGCCGTCATTCAATTTGGTTTTTCTGCCCTTTAACAGTGCAACATTCGTTTTATTCAGCAATATCATGCCGCTCATCGCGAGGGTATACGCCTCCACACCATAGGTACCGATATGAGCCAACGCTTCGGAAACATTTTTGATATCTAGACTCTCCTCTTGCTTATGCAGCCTGTCACACAGCCTTCCAGTATACCTCAACGTTATCATATCTCTATACCCAGCTTTCTAAGCTTCTTTTGCGTGGGCACCCCTTCGGCATCCCAACCGCGCACCTTGTAATATTTTGGCAGCATGTCATCGATTTTTACTACCGCGCGCTTGTCACCGTCCAGCGGTTCACTGGTCATACGTTCAGGCAGGGTGTCTTCGGATTTACCAACGCCCTCGCGGATGTTGAACATGCGCTCCATCGTATAACCCCTGTCTCCCGCCTGGAGCAGTTTGCCGAGGGTCATTTTTATACCGGACGCCAAATTGATAGCCTTCGAAGCTGGCAGTATGTACACGGTATTTATAGGCAAAAGCCATGGAAGCGCGTTCCAGACCTTGGCAAGTAAGAAACGCAGAGCAAGCAGGGAGCCTCCGATGATACCGACTATTCGGCTTGATGGTTTGAATTTATATATGAACAGTGGTATTGTAGCCTGTATGCTGAACAAACAGCATCCGGCAGCGGAAGCGGCTTCCAAAGTGTTTTGAAAGAAAACGGTAAGCTCGGGTTTCCCTTTGGTTTTGAACGGGTCTATGTTAAGAGCCCCAACCGAAGTTTCCATCATCACCAGATAGCCGCCGTTAAGATGGCATCCACCCCTGCTTGAAGTGGCGTAGCCGAGACCCAAGCCTTCAGCCCTCCGCGGATCATAAGCCGCAAATTCCAAGCCTTTGGAATGTATTGCGAAATCTTTTCCGCCGAATTTTTCGCTCATTCGCTTTGTGCCATCGGCAAGATCTGAATAGATTCCTTCCCGATAGGCTATTTTTTGGATGATTTCCATCAAATTGTCTGACTTATTAAATTCAAGCGCAAAATCGGCAATGCCCTTCTTTTGTAACTCCATGGCAAACGCAATGGTGCCGCCAAGCGATATGGTATCCATTCCCAGCAGATCGCATTGATAGTTCATCTTATTGATGAGATTTAGGTCGCTGTTGCCTATATTGGAGCCGAAAAGCCCAAGTGTCTCATATTCAGGGCCTTTTACGTCTTTACCGTCCACACTTACCCTTCGTTCGCAACGGATGACACAACCAATGCAGCCGCCATTACGCAAAAGATGATCCCTTGCAAGCGTCTCACCGGATATTGAATCCCAGTACTCCCATGTACCCTGGGAAAAATTATATGTTGGTAAAATGCCGGAGGCGTTTGTTTTGCTGATAAGACCCGCGCTGCCGTAGGTGGGGAAAGCATATCCAGTTACGGGATGCTTTAATAGATACTTTGACCATTTTTTGGTATATTCCTTGAACTTTTCAGGCCGGGAGATATCCGATTTGCGGGTTCCGAAAGCCGTTATTGCTTTAATGTTCTTTACGCCCATGACATAACCTGAGCCGCACCTGCCCGCGACCCTTTCTCCGGAAACCGCGCAGGCATAAAGCACGAGGCTTTCCCCCGCGGGGCCTATAACAAGCGCTCCATGCTTACTGTCTAGCTTATCCTGTGTCTGTTCCGTATCAAGACCGCGCAAGTATTCCGCGTCATGTATTTTTATCTCGCCGCCGATAATCTCTATAAGGCAGAGGTTTTTTGATTTACCCTTAATTATTATGCCATCCAGCCCCGCTTTACGCAGCATGATACCGAACCTGCCCCCGCAATTGGATGAAGCGATCCCTCCGGTCAAAATATTCTTGAATGTCATATTGAAGCGGTTTGAGGAGGGCGCTCCGGTCCCGTTCAAAAATCCTGAGTTAATTATGATCAAATTGTCTTCGGATTCAGGCGGCAAGCCCGGTGCTGTCTGTTC
Organism: Eubacteriales bacterium; assembly: GCA_031550915.1. GTDB lineage: Bacteria > Bacillota > Clostridia > Christensenellales > MGBC116941 > JAVBOF01. The sequence continues at coordinate 6,436 of JAVBOF010000172.1, forward strand.
ATAAAGTATTTTTGCGGCGAGGGTCTTTCCGCCTATATATTTTTCATGTGTACTTTGGGTGATCGGATACTTTTTGCTTTCACCGGTTGAAAGATCCAGCATAACATAATTGAGAATACTCTCTGTCTCAGCGTATTTCATATCTTTGCTCCAATCGGCATTTATTGTCACCGGTATACATATATTTTCCGCCATGACGGTGTGAATGTCAATCGATCCTGTTATAATAGATACATGGAGGTGTTTGTATGAGTTCTAAAGCAAATGTTGCTGAAGATCTGTATAAAAAAGGATATAATTGCGCTCAGGCGGTGCTTTTATCATTTTGTGAGGATCACGGGTTATCGAAATCTCTTGCTGCCCGGATATCGAATCCCTTTGGCAGAGGGATATCCGGCACCGAAAACATCTGCGGCGCACTTTCCGCAGCCGCGATGATTATTGGGCTGGATATGGGCAAGGAGCTGCCTGATGAAGACGAAAAACAAAAGCGTACGTTCGAAACCACTTTTGCCCTTTTTAAGGAATTCGAAGACAAATACGGATGCCTTGACTGCCCCAGCCTTTTAGAATTAGATCTTCCGCCATTTGGAGATTGGGCCCGGGATGAAAAACTAAAAAAGAAAAACAAAAATTGCCCGCATTATGTACGTCTGGCCGCGGATCTGGCGGACAAATATTCAAACATTTGAGGCAACACAAACCATAAGTTTGTGAGACCCAAATGCTGGCAGCATCCGGCTGCAATAAAAACAGGATGCTAGCGTATGCTGTTGATTGTTTTTATTATTCGGGGAGCAGCAGACATTTTTTTGTCGGACAGCTCATTAAAGGTCTTAGTCAGCTCATCACAAACTTCAAAATAACGTTTGGCAAACTGTTTGCTGCTCAATTTGCAGGTGTCTTTTTGGCTACTAAGATATATCTCGGCAAGCCTGTGGATCTTAACGTCTTCATCGTATCCTGTTGTCCGTTGTGCCATCTAAAAGCCTCCTTCACCGCTCGCCATCGGATTTTTGTTATAGTATATCGCATTGGTTTATAAAAATATTCCGCAAAACTTTGTTTTGCATATAGGATTCTGAGCATTGGCGTAGAATAAACCATTGAGAATGGTAAAGACTCAATTCTTTAATTTTAGCACAATTCGCCCAATTTTCAAGGTCATAACTTGCAGTTGACCGATGTTTTACTATTACCGGCGCTTTGCCTTTGATCAAATATTACCCGTAGATGAAATGCGGTTTTATTATGGATTTGGATTGGATTCGCAATATTTGAAAGACTAATATGTTGAATGGTTTTTTTGGAGGTTTTGCAATGCAGGCAGAAAGAGAGAAGATAAGGGACTTTACGGAGCTGGATGAATTTGTAGATAGCCTTGAGGAAACAAAAGGTTCGCTGATATCCGTGCTGCACAGGGCACAGGATATATATGGCTATATTCCGCGCGAGCTTCAGGAACATATTGCACTGAAGCTAGGAATACCTTCCAGCAAAGTTTTTGGTGTCGTGACGTTTTATTCTTACTTGAAAATGGAGCCGAGGGGAAAAATCGACATAAGCGTATGCTTGGGGACGGCTTGCTTTGTACGTGGATCGGATGCCATTTTGAACGAATTTGAAAAACAGCTCAACATCAAATGCGGCGGAGTAGGTGAGGACGGATTGTTCTCGTTGAATTCCATTCGCTGCGTAGGTGCTTGCGGATTAGCGCCGGTCGTTATGATCGGGGAGCAGGTTTACGGCAGGGTGACCGAAGAGGACGTCAGGCATATCGTTGACGAGCAGCTGGCGAAGGAGGGCATGGAATGAACAGTAAGGTAAAGTCGCTGGAAGAACTGAAGAAACTGCGTGAAAGATCATCTGGCAATACAAAGATGCGCGAGACGGCAGAAAATGTGAATCACACCGTTCTTGCAGTGGGCATGGCAACCTGTGGTATTGCCGCCGGAGCGCGAAAGACGCTTGCTGCTTTGATGGATGAGACGCAAACGCAAGGGCTTGACAATGTAAACATAGTCGCGACCGGCTGTCTTGGGTACTGCTTTGCGGAGCCGCTTGTCGAAGTACGCGTACCCGGCGAAGAGCCGATACGTTACGGTAACGTTGACGAGGAGAGGGCAAGGGAGATAATCCGCAAGCATGTAATGAACGGCATATTGCTTGATAACGCCATAATTGGCAGGGAGGTGCCCGGAAGATGAAACGATACCGATTGCATATACTCGTTTGCGGTGGCACGGGCTGCCGTTCTGCCATGGGTGCGGAGATAGTCGATATGTTCAACGAAAAGTTAAAAGCCCTTGACATGCTGGAGGAAGTACAGGTCGTTACAACGGGATGCTTTGGTTTTTGTGAGCAGGGCCCTATCGTAAAGACCGTACCGGATAACATCTTCTACGTGAGGGTGAAACCGGAGGATATAGACGAGATCATTGCGGAGCATATATTAAAAGGCAGGCCTGTAGAGCGTTTGATATACGATGAAAAGGATGAATCGTTTGACGAAAAGAGCGGGGAGGACATACCTTTTTACCGCAGTCAAAAACGCATCGCCCTTAGAAACTGCGGGATAATCGATCCCGAGAATATAGAGGACTACATTTCGGTAGACGGATATGAGGCGCTTGGCAGGGTTTTGACCGGAATGAAGCCGGAGGAAGTTGTTGCCGAGGTCGTGCAAAGCGGACTTCGGGGCAGGGGAGGCGGCGGTTTTCCAACGGGCAAGAAATGGGAAATAGCAGCTAAAAACAAAGGGGAAAGAAAATACGTTATCTGCAATGCGGATGAAGGAGACCCCGGCGCGTTTATGGATAGATCTATACTTGAAGGTGATCCCCATTCTGTTTTGGAGGCTATGGCGATATGCGGATATGCCATTGGAGCGAATGACGGAGTAGTATACATCCGCGCGGAATATCCGCTTGCGGTAAACAGGCTGAAAAATGCAATCGAGCAAGCGGAAGCCTATGGCATGCTTGGCGAGGATATATTTGGCAGTGGATTTGATTTTAAGATCCATTTGAACCTTGGTGCAGGCGCTTTTGTGTGTGGTGAAGAGACATCTTTGATGAATAGCGTACAGGGTGAGAGGGGAGAGCCGAGGGTAAAACCTCCGTTCCCTGCTGAGAGCGGCCTTTGGGAATCGCCTACCAATATAAATAATGTTGAAACGTTTGCCAATATATGCCCAATCATACTCAACGGTGCGCAATGGTTCTCCTCCATAGGTACGGAAAAGAGCAAGGGTACAAAGGTATTTGCGCTGGCCGGCAAGGTGAATAACGTAGGACTAGTTGAAGTACCGATGGGCACGCCGCTTAAGGAGATCATCTTCAATATTGGCGGCGGAATAAGGAATGACAAAAAATTCAAAGCCGTCCAAACGGGAGGGCCGTCCGGCGGATGTATACCATCATCTATGCTGGACTTGCAGATTGATTATGATAATTTGAAGAGTATCGGGTCCATGATGGGGTCCGGCGGGATGATCGTTATGGACGAGGATGACTGCATGGTCAACATTGCCAAGTTTTATCTTGAATTTACCATGGATGAAAGCTGCGGTAAATGTACACCTTGCCGTATCGGTAATACAAGGCTGCATGAGATTTTGAACCGCATAACCGAAGGCAAGGGTGAGGAGAGCGATTTGGCGGAGCTTGACAGTTTGGGCAATATAATAAAGGATTGTTCCTTATGCGGTTTGGGCCAGACCGCGCCAAACCCTGTATTATCCACGCTAAAGTATTTCCATGATGAATATGAAGAACATATAAAGAATAAAAAATGCCCGGCGAAGGCATGCAAAAGCCTTCTTGAATACAGGATACTACCTGATAAATGCATAGGCTGCACGGTTTGCGCAAGAAATTGTCCCGTTACATGCATATCCGGCGAACGGAAGGCTGTGCATGAGATAGACCAGGATCGGTGCGTGAAATGTGGATTGTGCATGCAGAAATGTCCGGTAGATGCCATTGTGTTGGAATAGGAGGCTGTATAAATGATATTGACGATAAACAATACCGTAGTTGAGATAGATGAAGGCGCGACAATACTGGATGCCGCAAAAAAAGCAGGTATGCATATACCGACACTTTGCCACATGTCTATGCAGGATATACATATGGTAAACAGGGTGGGTACATGCAGGGTATGCATGGTGGAGGTCGAAGGAAGGCCGACGCTCGTTCCGGCTTGTTCTACGCCGGCAGTGGAGGGTATGGTGGTGCATACGGATACAGCGCGCGCGAGGAAATCGCGCAGGATGATGGTTGAACTGCTGCTTTCGAACCATCCGAAGGATTGCCTTGTTTGTGAAAGGAATACGAATTGCGAACTGCAGAGTATTGCTGCCGAGCTTGGGGTAAGGGAGATACGTTACCAGGGACGCATGAGCAAGCATCCCAAGGATGTTTCGAGCTTTTCTCTCGTACGGAATCCTGAAAAATGCATATTGTGCAGGCGCTGCCAGACTATGTGCAATGAAGTCCAGACCGTCGGTGTATATTCTCCTGTGGATCGAGGCTTCGATACCGTTATGGGAACGGCGTTCAATATGCCTATGATAGACACGGTTTGTACATTCTGCGGGCAATGTGTTTCCGTCTGCCCTACGGGCGCGCTGACGGAGGTAGACAACAGCGCCTATGTCTTGGATGCGCTGAATGACCCTACGAAATATGTTATTGCGCAGACGGCGCCAGCCATTCGCGTAGCTCTCGGCGAAGAATTTGGTATGCCGGTTGGGACACGGGTAACGGGCAAGATGGTTGCCGCGTTACGTAGGCTCGGCTTTGACAGTGTGATGGACACGGATTTTGCCGCGGATCTCACTATTATGGAAGAGGCGTCGGAATTTGTTCACCGGCTGCAGCATGGGGGAAGGCTCCCAATTTTAACAAGCTGTTGCCCCGCGTGGGTGAAATTCATCGAGCATCAGTTTCCAGAGCTTTTGGATATACCTTCAAGCTGCAAATCCCCCCATGAGATGTTTGGAACTATCGCCAAGACCTATCTGGCTGAAAAGATAGGCAAAAGGCCTGAGGATATCGTCGTTATTTCAATTATGCCATGTCTGGCGAAGAAATATGAGGCTGCGCGCCCGGAGCTCAGCGAAGAGGAGATAGGGTATGTAGACAAGGTAGTAACGACAAGGGAACTTGCGAGGATGATACGCGAGGCCGGTATAAACTTTACAAACCTGATGCCTGAGGAGTTTGACAAGGTCATGGGAGAATCCACCGGCGCCGGAATAATATTCGGGACAACAGGAGGCGTCATTGAAGCCGCCGTGCGTACGGCGTATTGCTGGCTTACAGGAGAGAAACCGCCAAGCGTGGAGTTCACCCAACTGCGCGGTATGGAGGGTATTCGCGAAGGCAGCATTATGATAAACGGAGTGGATATAAAAATTGCTATTGCCCACGGGCTTGGAAACGCACGCCAGTTAATGGAGAACATACGTGACGGCAAAGCCGATTACCACGCTATAGAGATTATGGCCTGCCCCGGCGGTTGTGTCGGAGGCGGCGGACAGCCGTATCACCACAACGATATGGAAGTTATACGCAAGCGGGCCGCCGCCATATATGAAGAGGATAGGAGCAAGGATCTGCGCTATTCACATGAGAATCCTGAGGTCGCCGCTTTATATAAGGAGTTTTTGGGCGAACCATACAGTGAAAAGGCACATATGCTGCTGCACACAGAGTATACGCCGAGGCAAAGGATTTAATAAGTACGACAATAACATTGAAAAGTCCATTTTTGAATGCTATAATTTCCATGTAAATATTGCAATTAACGTTGCAGGGGGACAATCGATTTGGCAAACAAGATTAACTTTGATGACTACACCCATATCGTTTTCATGTATAAAAAGAAGACCCAATCGGATTTTGTTGATATGCTTTCAGGTTATGACGTTAGATATATGAATCTTGGCAGGGATGCATTTTTGAACCCTTGCGCTTTGCCAAAAGGGATTAAGCCAAAGATGTGGATAGAGATATTTGCCAAGAATTTTACAGAGGCATATGATCTATCAGATGCTTCCCGAAGCCTGATAAACGGTGCGCTGAATGCTCAATACAAGAATATGGGCGTTTTCAGCGCCTATTTCTTTTCAGATAAACAGGGCCTTGAAACATCCTTGAAAGTCAACATGCAGGAGGTATTCTCTTACCTGCTAGACGGAAAGATATCCCTTAGGGAGCAGGGGTTTTCTCAGGCAACCATCAATCTTGCTTATCAAGAGCTTTTAACAGCGCTGAAGGTTTTTCGTGACCGTCAAAGCCTTGAATATGTCTCCACATGCAGCGATCAGGCAATAAGCTTAAGCTCTTTGCTTGATGTACGGCAAAAGACGATCACAGTTTTGGAAAACTACTCATACTCCACTTTTTTCCTTACCCTTTTCAGCCTTATTATGGCGTGTTATTCTGAAAATGAACATGTTATGGAAAATACGCTTTTTATCAAAGAGGATAGCCCGGAGGTTTTCCCATTGAGAAGTGAATTTTCGATGGAAAAGATGCAGTATATGACTATGTATGCAATTGATAAATCCATTCCGCGTGAATCAGCGGCTAATTATGATTGACCTATATGACGCCGTCATCAAAAAAATAATTACCATTTGCATACTTT
>JAVBOF010000029.1:0-11931 GCA_031550915.1 Eubacteriales bacterium
TTTGGTCCTGTGCTAGTAGTTTTTTTTTATATTTGGGTTTACGTCGTTGTCCGTCGTTGTCGTTTTTTGCCCAGCCTTTTTTTTCAAGCGCTTTTATTGCCTCTCTCGCCGAGGGCACCAGTGATACGGCATCGGAAATCAACATCTGCCAGTCGTTACCGAGTATGTCCAAAAGTGCGGCTTGTGCAGGCGCCCGTACGATACCTTCTTTAGTACGCAAGCTATCCTTTGCTTTTTCGATCCCTGCCGGATCCAAAAGCAGGCGCACCGCCGAAGCCTTTTTTTCGCTAACCCTTGCTCCCCGTATCTGGGCGGGTATCATCAGGCGCAAGGCGGAAGCCATTGTACAATAATATGTTTCACATATCCAACGGGCAAGCTCAATCTGTTCCGGCAACAAGGCCGGGTAATCCTCCAGCCTGCGCAATATGCTTTTGATCTCCGCCCGTTCAGACCCGCTCACTTCTTTTGTATCGATTACGAAGCCTTCTTTTGGCGCGTTTCCCCTTCCGAAGGGTACAAGGACACGCCAGCCTATGCTGACTTGCAGCCCGGCTGGCATTTCATACTCAAATACCCGGTCGATATCCGAATGTGAGATATCTATCAATACATCCGCAAACAATATATCCCCCATTTATTGCATTAATCAAAAAAAGCTTTTGCCTCTTTCAAAATATCTTTAGCAACGCTCAATTTAGTGCCTTCGAAAGCCACATTGGAAACATTTCTTTTATAGCATATCACGGCGTTTGTATCGACATCAAACCCCGCTCCGTCCTGCTTTACATCATTTGCGACTATCATGTCCAGGTTCTTTTCCAGAAGTTTCTTTTTTGCGTACTCCTCGATATTTTGAGTCTCAGCGGCAAAGCCTATCAAAACCTGCTTCGTTTTTCTCTCCCCAAGACCTTTTAATATATCCGGATTCCGTTTCAGCGTCAGGTTGAATTGCTCCTCGCCCTTTTTTATCTTTTGATCCGAAACGGTCTCCACAGCATAATCGGACGGAGCCGCCGCCATAACGACCATATCGCATTCATCATAAAACGCGTCAACCGCATGTTTCATTTCTTGTGTAGTCTGCACGCGGATAGTATTAATCCCATCAATATCTTTAATATTGTTTGGCCCGCAAACCAGTATAACCTCGGCGCCCATCTGCAAGGCTTCATACGCTAAGGCAAAGCCCATCTTTCCGGAACTGCGGTTGGAAATGAATCGCACAGGGTCTATCGCTTCGCGGGTTGGACCCGCTGTAACAAGGATTTTTTTGCCTTCATATATGCGTTCAAGTTTTAATATTTCACATATCTTCTTATATATATCGTCAACTGAAGCCAGCTTGCCAAGGCCAATGTCTCCGCATGCAAGCCTTCCGCTTTCCGGCATTATAAAATGGATACCCTTATCTGTAAGGCTTTTTATATTACTTTGAACCTCAACGCTCTCAAACATGCCAGTATTCATCGCGGGAGCAATAAGTTTGGGGCATTTGGCTGCCATTATTGTTGTTGAAAGCATGTCGTCCGCTATGCCGTTATCTATTTTGCCGATAATATTCGCGGTTGCCGGGGCGACAACAAATATATCCGCCCGTTTCGAAAGTGAGATATGTTCAACATCCCAGCTGTTTTTTCTTTCGAACATATCATATACGACGGGATTATTGGAAAGGGTCTCAAAAGTAAGCGGCGTAATGAACTCGCACGCGTTCTCGGTCATAACGACGCACACATCCATTCCGCCCTTTTTCAAACGGCTAACGAGATCCGCAGCCTTATATGCAGCTATTCCTCCAGTCACTCCCAGTAAAACGGTCTTTGGTTTAAATTCCATAACTGCTCCAATGTTAGGCCCGGCTCAATTTCAATTATACTCTTCCGGGTATTCTACCCTTAGTTTATCGTTGTAAAGCTCCAAAACTGCCTGCGTTACAGGCTTTTCTTCATGCCCCTCTATAAGCGGCGAAGCTCCATCCATAAGCTGCCTTGCCCTTTTTGAAGCCATTATAACAAGGGAATAACGGCAATCAACTTTCTTCATTAGGTTTGTCAATGGCGGATTAATCATAAATTTTCACTCCTGAGCCTGGCAATCAATTCTTTATTCTTATCAGGCTTAAATTTTTCTACATATATTATCTTTTCTATATCTTCAACCGTCGTGTCAAGGTCATCGTTTATAATGACATAATCATATTCGGATGCCCTGTTCATCTCTTCATATGCGCCCTTCAGCCTGTTCTTTATCTCTTCCTCAATCTCTTTTGTATTAGCCGCCCTCTCGTGTTTTCTACGCATGAGTTCATCCATTGTCGGCGGAAGGAGAAAAACATATACACCCTGGGGAAAGGATTGCATTACTTGCATGGCTCCCTGAACATCTATCTCAAGAATTATATCATTACCCTGCATCATCTGGTTAACTACAAATTCTTTGGGCGTGCCATATTTATTGCCGAAAACGACGGCGCTCTCAAACAGTTCGCCTCTTTCTTCCATTTGTTCAAATTCTTCTTTTGTAACGAAGAAATAGCTTTCACCGTTTATTTCTCCGTCCCTTGGAGGACGGGTCGTCGCTGAGATCGAAAGCTTTAATCCTTTATTTCGTTCCAAAAGTTTTTTGCAAACTGTACCCTTGCCGGCGCCGCTCGGCCCGGATATAACAACGAGGGAGCCCAGCCTTTTATTATAATCAGCGCTATTATTCCCTTGCATGATCACTCGTCCTCTACATCTGAAGAATCTTTTACATCCAGCCTGTTTGCCACTGTTTCTGGCTGCACGGCAGAAAGAATTATATGGTCGCTGTCTGTTATCATAACGGCCCTCGTTCTGCGTCCATAAGTCGCATCAATAAGCATTCCCCTGTCCCTCGCATCCTGGATTATCCTTTTTATCGGCGCAGATTCCGGGCTGACTATTGCTATAAGCCTGTTTGCGGAAACAATGTTTCCAAAACCAATATTGATCAGTTTGATACTCATATACTACCTCTCATTCAATATTTTGTATCTGTTCGCGTATCTTTTCCACTTCGTTCTTTAATGCCATAACGGTGTTCGTTATACTCAGGTCGTTAGCCTTCGATCCTATTGTATTTACTTCCCTGTTCATTTCCTGAACGGCAAAATCCAGCTTTTTGCCAATGACCCCGCCCTGTGCGATGGTCTCTTTAAAAAGTTCGAGATGGCTGCGCAGCCTTACGGTCTCTTCATTTATGCTGCATCTTTCAGAAAAATATGCAACTTCAACCGCCAGTCTGTTTGGGTCTACGGCCACAGTAGTAAGCAGCTCCTGCATCCGCAACTCTAGCTTGTTGCGGTAGTTTTCAACGACCAGTGGCTCTATTTTTTCTATCTCTACTAGCATTGACTCCATGATGTTTATTCTTTCAAGCATATCAGCGCAAAGCCGTTTGGCCTCCTTCGCACGCATTTCCAGCATCTGGTCTATCGCCTGGTTGCACGCGCCAAGGCATATTTCCATCATTATGTCCTTATCGTCCTCGGCCTCCTCTAATGCTAAAACATCCGGCATCCGCAATACCGTAGAAAAGGACATGTCGTCCGTTATCCCGGTGCTATCACGTATAGCCTCCAAAGCTCGCATATAGCTATTAAACAGATGCGTATCTACACTTACCCGCTTTGCATCTTCCCTTTTGTTCTTATACATCAGAAAGACATCAATATGTCCTCTGGCCAACCTGCCGGAGAGTAACTGCCTGATATCGTTTTCCAAAAACATTAGAAACTTGGGCAACCTCATCGATATATCAAGATAACGGTTATTGACGCTTTTTAAATCGATAGACATCTCTCTATTTTCTTGTGCTACAAAACCGCTGCCAAAGCCCGTCATACTATATATCAAATGTTCACACGCCCCTCAAGTAAGATTATCTCACAACTATTTAACGCTTTATTATATCACAGAAAACTTCTATTTTCACAGTAATGCTCAATATTCCCCTGTAATTTTATAGATTTCGTCAGAATCCGGTGGCTGTATCAGGGTTTTATGCCCGTTTTTTATTGATAGTACATCGCTCCCCTCCGTCATACTCCCAATGATGGTCGCTTTCACGTTTCCATTAGTCAGACGCTCAACGAGCCGCTCCCCGTCTTTACAGCACATTATCATGCATCCGCTAGATATAAGCCTTAGCGGGTCAAGGGAAAGCTTATCGCATACTGCTTCTGTAATCGGCAGGACCGGAATCCGGTCTATTTCTATAACCGCTCCGCAACTGCTTGCCTGCGCTGTCTCCCAAACAGCGCCCAAAACGCCGCCTTCTGTTACATCATGCATGGCTGATACGCCGTGATCCGCCGCTATGAGCCCCTCTTTGACTACACTTATATCCTTAAACAACTCCTGAGCGGAGGCCATTACAATACCCTCGGCTCCACCGAGTAAATGAGGATATTCGTTCAATATTATGCCGGTCCCTTCCAGACCTGCCCATTTCGTAAGTATGATGCTGTCGCCAGGCCCGGCACCCGATGACCTTATCAGCTTTGAATATGCCACTTTGCCAACGACAGTAGAAGATATAATCATGCGTTTGACAGCGTCTGTAATTTCGGTATGGCCTCCGATGATATCCAGCCCAAGGATTTCGGCTTCGGCACAAACCTGACGCATGACCTCCTCGATCTCATCTATGGTCGTGGTTGTAGGCGCAAGCACGGTTATCATTATACCGATCGGCTCCGCTCCGGATGATGCGACATCGTTGCAAGATATATTGGTGGCCAGCCTGCCTATATCCTTTGAGGCAGCGGTTATAGGGTCGGTGGAAAGCACGCAAACCGTACCGCCGAAATCAATACCTCCGCAATCCTCTCCTATTCCCGGCATCAAGACCACTTCCTTGCGTTTGCATTTTATGCAGGAAAGCACGCTTTCTCTCAATTGCTCGTTTGTAAGTTTTCCGGGTCTCATCTATTGCTCCTCTCAAAAGCGTCTGCAATTTTGACTGTCAGGACGTCGTTTCCAGCTGCCCCGATCAACTGAATGCCTGACGGCAGTTTAGCACCATCCTGGCTATATGGCACAGTTATTGCGCATACGCCGGCAAGGCTCGCTCCCACAGTAAATATATCTTCATCTCCACGCGCCCCGCCAGGCTTGAAAGCTATTGTCGGCGCGGTGGGGGTGGCTATGATATCTATATCCTCAAAAGTTTTTACGTATTCAAGCTTTATCTCTTGCGCAATGTTTTTTGCTGCTACATATTCCATTGCCCCATCTCCGCTGATCAAGTATTTCCCTAATGCACGACGTTTTTCCGCCTCTTCACCCGCTTTTTTATTACCGATAAGGTTTTCTATGGATTCTCCGACTTCAACGGACATTACTTTACGGTAGGCGTCAAGCGCCGTATTAAAATGTTTGATGTTAATCTTCTTTATTGAAGCCCCAAGCTTCTTCATCCGCAGCATCGCATCCTCAAAATCCTTTTTTATACTTGGATTCAAGCCTGCATATTGCAAGTATTCAACAGGAACACCAATTCGTAAACCATCCATTTCGCCATCGCATGACGCTTCAAAACGCATCCTGCTGCCGCTCCTGTCCAAAGAACCAACTGCTATTATATCCATTACCATAGCACATTCATAGGCAGAACGTGTTAACGTCCCAACGCAATCGAGGCTTTTTGCACACGGCATTACACCATCGTCCGGCACGATCCCATATGTAGGCTTGAACCCGCAAACCCCGCAATATGCGGCGGGAACTCGCACAGAACCGCTGGTATCCGTACCAATTGCAAAATGCGCCATATTTGCCGCGACTGCCGCTGCGCTTCCGCTGCTGGAGCCGCCCGCAACCAAAGAATGATCCAACGGGTTTACGGTATATCCGAAATCCGATGTTTCTCCCCCCGAACCCATTGCAAAGGCATCCATATTCGCCTTTCCAAGCAGTATGGCGCCAGAATTTCTTAACAGTTTATAAACCTCGGAGTCCTCACGGGCAACGTTTTCGCTCAAAAGCTTGCTGCCGCAAGTGGAAGCCATCCCTTTGACATCTATATTGTCTTTCAGGACATAAACCATTCCCAGTAGACTACACTCCCCACCGCAGGCCTCAACCGCCGGTGCCCTAACGATCTCCCCGTAACTTTCATCGCACACTGCAAGCAGAGCGTTTATCGGGCTGCCAACTACGGCTGCACGCATACAATCCTCAAATGGATCGGACGAGTACTTCTGGGATTTCATCAACTGCCGGATCGTCGTCATCGAAGCTTCGTTCAGCATCATAGCGAACCACCGCTTTTTCGCAAAAGCTCGTAGAAAGCTTCTTCGTCCAATATTGCCACACCCAGCTCCCTGGCTTTGTCCAGCTTGCTTCCCGCCGCCGTTCCCGCCAAAACATAGTCGGTCTTTTTACTAATTGAAGAAGTCGGTTTCCCGCCGTTTTGTTCTATTATCACTTCAAAGTCCTGACGCGGCCGCGAAAGAGTTCCGGTCAATACTATGCTTTTGCCTTGCAGGGCATTTCCAGCTGTATCAGCAGATACCGGACAAACTCCGGCATCCAGGATTTTCTGTAAATTTTCCATCTCTTTAGTATCACCAAAAAAATCTACAATTGCTTTTGCCAGAATGTCCCCTATATCGAATATGCTTTTCAGATCCTCTTCCTTTGCTTCACGCAGTCTTTCGAGCGAATCAAAGGATTTTACCAGTATCTTTGCCGTCCTCCTGCCAACTCCGGGTATACCAAGCGCATATATAAAGGCGTCCAATTCCTTGCTTTTGCTTTTCTTAAGAGAATTTAAAAAATTTTCAGCACGCCTGTCCTTCCATCCGTCTAAAGCAAGTAGCCTGTCCTTATCCAGGAAATACAATTCATTTATACTTCGTATGCCAATATCATCATAAAACTGTTCGGCTGTCTTATCATTAAAGCCCTCGATATCCATTGCGTCACGCGAAGCAAAATGTACAAGCCTTTCAACAAGCTGAGGCCTACAGTTGTTTTTATTAATGCAAAACAGGTTTGCGCCTTTTTCGATAAGCTTTGAGCCGCAAGCGGGGCAGGATTCCGGAACTTCCACCGACTCTCCCGCGGTTTCGGTTGACACGCCTAATATCTCCGGAATTACGTCATTGCTCCTTCGTATCCAAACCGTGGATCCAATGCCGATTCTTTTTCTTTCGATATCACCCGCATTATTCAGCGTTGCGTTGCTCACCGTGACCCCGCCTATATCAACGGGTTCCAGCCTTGCGAGTGGAGTTATCTTGCCGGTCCTCCCAACGTTCCAATTGATATCCAAAAGCTTTGTCGTAACAACATCTGCTTCAAACTTATACGCAATTGCCCATCTGGGGAATTTTTCTGTGTTTCCCAACTCATCCCTCAGCGCCATGTCGCTCAGCTTTATGACAAGTCCGTCGATGAGGTAATCCAACGAGCTTCTCGTTTTTTCGACATCATCGATATAGCCCAAAATATCGTCGAAGCTCTTCGATGCCATGAAATATGGCGAGACAGGAAACCCGCACTCCTCTATAAACTTCATCATTTCCAGCGATGTTGAAAAGCGCCTTCCTTCGATATAGCCTATATTATAAAAAAATGCGTCCAGCTTCCGCTGCGAAGTGACCGAGGGATCAAGATTTCGCAATGCCCCCGCGGCGGCGTTCCTTGCGTTTTTTAGAGGATCCGATGCGGTTTTGTTATATTCGTTTAGTACACTAAGGCGCATTATCCCTTCGCCTTGAATCTCCAACCTGCCCTTGAATGGTATAGACAACGGTATTGATCGTATGGTCTTTATCTGAGGCAGGATCGATTCGCCGGTTATACCGTTGCCTCGCGTCGAAGCTTGCACAAGAATGCCTTCAGAATATGTAAGGTTGATTGTAAGGCCATCAAATTTGTATTCTAGCGTATATTCAAGCTCCCTCTCACCCAGTGATTTCCTTATCCTTCCGAGCCAGTCGGCGGCCTCCTGTTTGTTTTTGCATTTATCCAGGCTCTGAAGCCTTGCAATGTGCCTATGCTCAGAAAAAGCCTTTATGGGCTCTGCCCCGACTCTCTGCGTCGGCGAATTTGGCAAAGCAAAGCCATATTGTTTTTCCAAAGATACGAGTTCATCGTATAGCGCGTCATATTCCGCATCACTTATCGTAGGCTCGTCTTTTACATAATAGCTGTGCGCGTGCCTGTTCAATTCATCACAAAGTTTTTGCATCCTATCGTTATCCACGATTATGTCCCATCCTTCCGTCAATTCAAAACGCTTATGGGCGCGTAATCTACCATCAATGGCTTTATTCCCTGTCCTTCAAAGGCAACATCTATTATTCTGCCCTTGCCGCTGCCCTTGATATTGATGATCGTCCCAACGCCAAAAACCTTATGCTCTATCTTTTGGGATATGCGAAGCTCGCCGATATCCGCCTTTGCGCTCGGCTTCCGGATCTGGCTTTCCGCCTGCGCCGTACCGCTTTGCCCCGTTTCGGTGTTTCTTGCTTTGCCCATTGGCATAGTATAGTCTTTTGGTATCTCTTCTAAAAACCTTGACGGGCGGTTCACCTGCATCCGTCCAAACAAATTCCTTACATCGGTATGGCTCAAGAACAACTGTCTTTTTGCGCGTGTAATACCGACGTAACAAAGCCTGCGCTCTTCCTCAATGCCGTCTTCCGAGAAAACGCTGCGAACATGCGGAAACAGGTTCTCCTCCATGCCGGCAATGAACACAACGGGGAACTCCAGTCCCTTTGCGCTGTGCATAGTCATCAATGTGACCGCTCCGCCGCCGTCCAAGCTATCCATATCGCTAACCAAAGCTATCTGGTCAAGCAATCCTGCGAGGGTGGCGTCCTCATCGTTTTTTTCGTAATCATATACCGCGCCCAGGAACTCATCAATGTTTTCTACACGCATCTCAGCTTCCTGGGTATTTTCTATGGCACTATAATATTCCTTTATACCGGCCTTATCTATCATCTTTTGCACAAACTCGCCAATCGGAAGTATAGCCGAATAAGCCGCGAGACCGCGCATATCGTCGGCAAACGCTATGATATTCTTTTTTGCGGTGGGCTTCATATCCGATCCATCGACTTCCATAGCCATGGCAAACATGGATTGTCCATATAATGCAGCGGCTTTTTCGAGCGCTTCTACCGAAGTATTGCCGATGCCCCTTCGGGGTACGTTTATTATGCGTTTTAGGCTTACGTCGTCATTAGGATTGACCAAAAGCCTGAGATATGCGATTATATCCTTTATTTCCTTACGGTCATAGAATTTTTGCCCGCCGTAAACCTTATATGGAAAGCCGTAACGTACAAGCGTTTCTTCAAGTATGCGCGACTGCGCGTTCATACGGTATAAAACCGCGAAACTCCCATGCTTCAAACCCTGCCTATCCATAAGGTAGGACATCACTTCACATATATATTTGGCTTCCGCACGTTCATCCTGCGCACGGATTATTCCGATCTTTTCACCGTTCCCTTTTTCGGTCCAAAGCTTTTTTGGCTTGCGCTCTAAATTGTTGGCTATTACGCTGTTTGCGGCCGATAGGATATTTCCTGTGGATCGGTAGTTTTGCTCAAGACGTATTACATGCACGTTGGGGAAATCCTTTTCAAACTCCATGATATTTCGTATAGTCGCGCCCCTCCAGCCGTATATGCTCTGGTCATCATCCCCGACTACGCATACGTTTCCCCATTCCGAAGCAAGGTGTTTAACAAGCAGATACTGTACATGGTTTGTATCCTGGTATTCGTCGATATTTATATACTTGAACTTTGTGGCGTAGTACTTTAGCGTCTCTTTATCCTTTTCAAAAAGCTCTATGGTGTTTACAAGAAGATCGTCAAAATCCATGGCGTTTAGGCTTTTGAGCTTTGCTGTATATTTGGCGTAAACCTCCGCAACTATGTTTTCCTTAAAACCTTCGCCGTACTCTAAAGTATACCTCTCAGGCGGAATGCCGCCGTTTTTGGCTTCGGATATCTTGTACTTTATTTCCTTTGGCGAAAAGTCTTCAAGAACAATATTTTTTTCCTTTAGGCATGCCTTTATGACGGATTCCGAGTCGGATTCGTCGTAAATCGAAAACCCTTCGCTGTACCCTATTTTCTGGCAATCACGCTTTAAAACGCGTACACAGAACGAATGAAAGGTGCTCGCCCAAACCTCGTTTCCGCGCTCTCCAACCAAATCCACTATTCTGGTTTTCATCTCATTGGCCGCCTTGTTTGTAAACGTAAGTGCCAGTATGTTCCAGGGCATCACGCCATTTTCCATAAGATAGGCGACGCGGTATGTTAAAACGCGGGTCTTACCGGAGCCAGCACCCGCCAATATTAAAAGCGGTCTCTCGTTATAAAGCACCGCCTCTTTTTGTTTATCATTTAAAACCGAAAGATCCATCTATAAACCTCTTCGCTCAGACCACCGTGTTTCTAAGCGTACCAATCCCTTCTACAGTTATTTCTATCGTATCCCCTTTTTCCATCTTGCCAATGCCGGAGGGAGTACCTGTCGCTATTATATCAAACGGAAGCAACGTCATAATTCCGCTTATATATTCAATTAGTTCAGGAACGTTGAAAATCATATCCGATGTCCGTCCATCCTGCCTCAATTCTCCGTTCAAACGGGACTGAACGCCGATATCCGAAACATCCAAATCCGTCTCTATCCATGGGCCAATGGGGCAGAAAGTATCAAAGCCCTTGCATACCGACCATTGTTCACCCGGCTTTTGAAGATCCCTTGCCGTCACATCATTGAGGCAGGTATAACCAAGTATATAGTCCAAAGCCTCATCACGCGGCACATCTTTACAAACCCGTCCAATTACTATCCCGAGTTCGCCTTCATAGTCCACTCGGTTGGAATGCTTCGTTATAACAATTTCTTCATCCGGCCCGATTACGCACGTTGACGGCTTAAGGAAGATTACCGGGGACGAAGGCCTTTCTTTTAGATCTGCATGTAGTTCCTTTATATGCGCATCATAATTCATACCTACGGCCACGATCTTGCCGGGAACGCACGGAGACAGCAGCTTGAATTCCTTGCATTCGTCTGTTTCTATAAATCCGCCATTGCGTATTAAAAGCCCAATATACTTTCCATCCCTGTATACGGCATACTTTATTACACCCTGCTCTATTATCCTGCAAAGCTTCATAGCTTGTCCTCCATTTCCTGCTAATAAGAGTTTATCACATTTGGCATCGCGATTAAATTCTATTTATCATAATTTATACCGGGAAGTTCCATACGGGAGATCGAAACCTCATATGCCGTACGGCGCACAGTATTATCCTCCGAAATGACCTTTTCATATTCGCGGCTTTGCATCCTGCCGCTTACCCTCAGTCTGTCTCCCACATCCAAAGTGCCCGCAAAACGCGCATTTCGGCTCCATGCGATACAAGGTATATAATCCGACTTGTTGTATCCCCTGTTTACGGCAAGCAGCATGTCGGTTATCTCACGGTTGAAAGGCGTGGTACGGTAAATCGGCGGCTTACACAAATAGCCCTCCAAGAACACTTCATTTGTTATATCCGTTTCCCTTCCAACGACCAAGCTTCTAGCAAAAATCGTCAGAACCAGTCTGTTGTTTCCATCTATGTATTTATTATAGGAACGCATCTGGCCGGTTATTGTCACGTCTACATCTTCCAGGCCATAGATATTATCTCCTAAAAGCCTCTCAGAGAGCGTGACCGGCAAAATGTCGTAATAATCGCTCAGTCTCTTTACCCTTAAATAACAGATATAGAAACCTTCGCCATATAATTGATGGCTGAATTCCAGCGGCGATGAAACCGTGCCACATATTGTGACCCTGTTGTTGACCAGAGCATGGTCCTCCATTCGTTTTTCCTCCACACAGAACTTTCACAGATGTACAATAAGTATG
>JAVBOF010000058.1:0-16452 GCA_031550915.1 Eubacteriales bacterium
AAAGTTATGCAAAAACTCATAACGTCAATATCAGCAAAAAAAGGAGTCGCTCATACATATACTATTGAATTAGTGGATGCGATAAATGAAAAGGGAGTAGTCAAAACCTTGTCTCCGGCTCCTATCCCCAATGCTCGTAATCCCACTTCTAAAGCGGTAGTTCCGGAAGTAGTAGCAACGCCGAAATCCGAACCGATGTAAGCGGCAAACGCTTTTTCAAACTCATTTACAACCGCACCCGTCGCTATCATTCCCGAATCGATTACAGCGTTGACCGCAAGTTTTTCCTCTTCTCCTAAATATGGCTTAGCTATATGGATCATGTCTTCTTTCCTTTATTTTAATAGAATATTATTATATCTCAAATGCTGCCGGTATAATTTTGTCATATGCCGTTTGTAAAAAAGGCAGAATCTTCAAAAACGGATCCAACAGAGTCCAGATCGGTCTCCAAAAGGATCACCTATATATCGCTTTTATCTCTCTTACAACATTCTCTTACATAAAGTCTTATATTGGTAAGAGCCCAAAGATACTTTATTAATAACCTTCCGCTGATATGTATATTTAAAAAACGTATTTCTGCCCTGTTAAAAAGTGAAATCAATCCTATTCAAATAATTCTTGCTTTATTATATAATCCTCAACATCAAGTGAGAAATTGGGATTAAAATATGGATCGCCATCATTTAATTCTTTCTGCCATATAAATGCAAATCTGCTTATTTCGCTTTGGAACCTTTTTTGTTTTTCAAATGTATCCTCAGTTCCCCTGCTCTTTGATTCGTAATGATACAGTTGGGCAAAAGGTGTAAATACAATAAGATAGCCTTTCTTCCTGATTCTCATACATAGATCGACATCATTGAACGCTATTTGGAAACCTTCATTTAACTTTCCAACCTCATAAAATACTTCTTTTCTCATCATCATACACGCGGCCGTAACTGCGCTGAAATTTTGCGCATGCTTCAATCGCATTGCATAACCCGGGCTCAAAAAATCATGGTTTTTATGGATGTGTCCGGCTACGCCTCCCATTCCAAATATAACTCCCGCATGCTGAATTGTATTATCAAAATACAACAACTTCGCGCCTACCGCACCTACATCCTCCCTTTGAGCGTACATAAGCATCTCTTCAAGCCAGTTATCCGTTATCACTTCAATATCATTATTTAGAAATAGTAAATGCTCGCCCTTTGCATATTCGACCCCGAAATTGTTTATTTCCGAGTAATTAAATGGCTTATCCCAGGTTAAGATACTTAGATTTTCATGTTTTTTTAGTTCTTCATACAGGTCAAAGGTCTCTCTGCTTTTGCTATTGTTCTCAATTATTATTATTTCATAATTCTTGTATGATGATGCCGAATAAATCGATCTAATGCATCTTCTCAGGTCATCAGCGTGGTCATTATTTGGAATTATGATCGATATCAGGGGATTGCCGATTATTTCATAATCCGTTTTGTACATTGATTCAACATCAGGTGCAAGTTTTGCGTTTGCGCTTATTCCAAGCCTTTTGTAATGATCGTTTAGCGCTTTTTCTGCCGCCGTTATGCAATAGGGCTTTATGCTAACGTCGCTTGCGACTGATCCGGAATGGCTTCTCCAAAAATATAGGATTTGAGGGATATGGACTATATCTTTTGCTTTTTCAGAAAGTTTTAGAATCAAATCATAATCCTGACTTCCGTCATGTTCACTTGACATTCCGCCAACTTCTTCAAATAGGTCGCGTTTAAATGCGGAGAAATGGCAAATGTAGTTGACTGCTCTCAATGTATCTATCGCGAAATCCGGTTTGCAGTGTATCCAAGACGGCATAAAAGGCTCAACTTCAAAAGTTGCTTCATCTGTATATACAAAATCTGCATGTTTCAATTCAATTGCTTTCATCACTTCATATAAAGCGCTTGGATGTAAAACATCGTCATGGTCAAGTAATGCCAAAAATTCTCCAGAGGCCAATTCAAAACATCTATTTGTATTTCCAGCAATACCTTCGTTTTTATCCAGTCTTTTATACTTTATTCTGCTATCTCTTTTAAGGTATTTTCTGCAAGTATTCTCAACATACTCTTTGTCCGCATCGCTTCCATCTGCCAAACAAAGTTCCCAATTCACATAAGTCTGCATTTTAACTGAATCGATCATATCTCGCAAGAATTTTATTGGAGTATTATAGAGTGGCACCAGAATACTGATTTTTATATTTCTTTCAAATCTGTGTCGCTTTTGAGTTTCCAAAACTTCAAACGATGGCTTGCGTAACCTCGGATATTGCTTTGATATATTTCGGCCACGCTTTGGCTTTCCGTTACGCAACCGATCAAATACTCGCCGCAAAGGTTTTGAAAGACGCCATACCGTCGATAAGCTAATAGCCTCAAATTCCCTTTTATAATGATCCCTTTGAGTCACGGTTTTACAGTAGTCCCGATCCAGATTATTATATTTCTCTTCCATCGAATTGAGCTTTGTTTTAGTGTAATACAATTCGTCGTTTAGCTTTATTGCTTCCATTTCCAAATCTTTAGCTTCATCCATAAAATGCTGATTACGCTTTTCGAATTCACTAGTTGTGGCCTCTAGTTGCATCCTAGATTGCTCTAGTTTTACATTTGATTGCTCTAGACCATATAAAAAATAATCGATTAAATCGAGAACACAATCATCCTTTATTGGATATATTGTGGCGTTTATTTCGATTTCCGAAACCCCTTCAGGTATATCTATCAATATTTGCGGGTCTTTCGTACGAAACAGCAAAAAATCTCCTAATACAATTCCATTCAAAACTCTGTAATCCACCGGTACCCGATTTTGCGTAAATTTAATATTTTTTACTATACAGTAATCATTATCGGCGGGGTCAAATCTGAATGCTCTTACGGAATCATCAAAAAAGCATTGATAGGATATTTTATTGCCTTTTGTCCATATATCTATTTTCTTGCTTTCATCAAAGTCATTACCGTTTACTGGATATATCATGGCCAAGACTTCTTGAGCTTTAGCTACATTAATGGCATGGTTTTTGATTCTGAGTGTCCTCTCATAATCTTCAACAATACGAATCAAATTATCCGTTTTATAGAAACATTTAGCATATATAGATATGTATTCGGGGTTATAATTAACATTGTGATAAAATCCGTTCTTTGCAAAAACTCTTGCCCAATATTCATCTAAATGAACATTTACATGGGTTTCATCAGTAATATCGTGCGGCGTAGAGGAAAAAAGGATCGTATCAGTATATTTGCATAGCTGACCTATCGCGTTTATTGCATCTTCTTCATAAAGATGTTCAATTACCTCACTTGAAAATACCAAATCAAATTTTGGGGGGAAATTTGCAGGAAGCGCTTCAGTTAACGAGCAAACAGCACAATAAGGTTTGATACTGTCATCAACATTATTTATCGCATACTCAGAAATATCAATTCCGTAAGCTTCAACGCCCCTATCCCTCAGTATCTTGACAAGCATTCCAAGGGCGCAGCCTGCATCTAAAACTGTTTTGGGGGCAAAATCATTGATTATTCTGTCAGCCACACCGTTAAAATGATTCAATAGTATTGCATTGTCCTTATAAGCTATCTTATCAATGCCAATATCATAATTTTCATAATAGCTTTTACCGTAAACTACAGTCATTTATTTGTCTCCCACAATCCAACTAGTACATATTGGTAACAGTATAGCATACCCAAAGAGCCTACCGCAAATTCGAAATCGCCAAAAATTCTTGTTATATCTAGTTTGGCAGCAATGTATTATTGCTCCAGCTAATGATGAATAAACTAATGGCAGATCCATTTCAAGTTTTGCCGATAGACGGCAATAATGTATGATTAATATATTATTGCAACTATAATGTAATGATAATATAAAATGCAGCGTTGGCGCAGTCTAGTCGAAAACATTTCGCATCTTGTTGAAGATACGCTCAAAACATTATTATCCTACTCTAAAAAATTATCGAAATACAGACGTCACTCGCGGGCACGCCCCGCAGACCGGATCTAAAGGTGTCGAGCATTGCTACATTCACTGCTCATACAGTAGGAAGAATATAATAAAATACGAACAAAAATTGCGCGATCTACTCAATATTTAATTTTGCCTGTGGTATCTTCTGATGCTATAATCCTAAATAGGGTATATGTGTTGATCCCGAATATAATAAAAGATTTTTTGCTAAATAAATACGGTGATAAATGATTCTACCCTTTTACCTAAGGATATCCGACTTTATGTTTTGGAGGCTAAGATGGTTATTACACGCGTACCTTTTAGAATGTCATTTCTTGGTGGTGGAACTGATTACGAACCATTCTTCAGGGAATTTGGAGGCAGTGTCATATCCACAACCTTTGATAAATATGGATATACGACGGTACGGCATCTGCCTCCGTTTTTTGATGCGCGCAACAGCATTGTATATGCAAAAATGGAATATACGTCTACAACGGATGAAATCAAGCATCCAGTGGTACGCAATGCAATGAAAATGTTGGATATGCATGATATGCGTGTTGTTTACGATTCCGACCTGCCTGCACGATCCGGCTTAGGAAGCAGTTCTTCTTTTGCCGTAGGTTTATTGCTCGGGTTTTATGCCTTGAAAGGCAAATATGCTGACAAGTATAAACTCGCTAAGGAAAGTATCTACCTTGAACGCACATTGTGTGCGGAGAGCGGGGGATGGCAGGACCAAATCGCTACGGCTTTTGGCGGGTTCAACCGCATCGATTTCCGGGCTGGAGACTTTACGGTGCACCCGGTAATAATACCGAACGAAAGGAAAGCGCTTTTAAACGATCATCTTATGCTGGCATTCACTGGATTTTCACGCAACTCTGCAGAGATTGCAGAAAAACAGGTTCAATCTATTAACGATAAGAAAGCAGAATTGCTGAATATGCTGGCTTTAGTTGACGAGGGTGAAAAGATATTGACCAGTAAGTGCGATATAAAAGATTTTGGTAGATTGTTGGATCATACTTGGCAGCTAAAAAGAGGTTTGAGTTCAATGATATCGTCTGACTGTATAGATGATTTTTATTATCGAGCGAAGAAAGCCGGTGCGATCGGGGGCAAGCTGATGGGGGCCGGCGGCGGTGGCTTCTTGATGCTTTTCGCCGAACCGGATAAGCAGCAGAGAATCCGTGAAGAACTAAGCGAGCTGACACACGTTCCTTTCCAATTTGAGGACGGTGGCGCCCAGGTGCTCTATTTCGCTCCTGAAGGATATATTAAAGCCCCTGATAACTACTTAAGGAGTTACCGCCTACAAATGGATTGACGCCTTAAAATTATGTTTTTCAGAGCATAATGCTTTTAAATGATATCCGTAGACCGGAAATCATCAAGTCTTTTATCTGCTGGAGCCTATGGCCGCTTCAAACCCAATTTGATTCAGATTGATGTTATGATGATTGGAGGAAGCACGAAAAATTAACTATGCACTGATCATGTAATATGCATAGTTACGTTGTTTCATTTGCATGGCTCGGGCCTTTGAGCTGGTTTTGCCATTGTATCGCGCCCGCAGGACATGCTTTTTTACAGCTGCCGCATCTTATACACTCCATACTATTTACATCATTTTGTGCATCAATGCCCATTTTGCAAGCTTTTGTGCATGTACCACAGCTTGTACAGCTTCCTTTTTGCACTTTATACCTGAATAGCGATATTTTATTAAACAAGCCGTAAATAGCCCCTAAAGGGCATAAAAACCGGCAGAAGGGCCGCAAGATCATAAGCGAAAGCAAAACAATAAGGATTAGTACTACTATCTTGAAATAATACAAAAAGCCGGTTAAAGCCATAAGCTTGGAATCCAGTAATGTCAACGGTATGCCGGCTTCAAGCGTTCCAGCCGGACAAATATATTTACAGAAAGCCGGTTCGGCATAGCCCGCTGTTATTACATAAAAGACCGGTATTATTATTACAAATACGGCTAGAAAAACATATTTAATGTAGCGGAGATTCTTAGAACGTGGCTTGATCTTAAGAAAAGGTATTTTGTGCAGTAATTCCTGTATCAGCCCGAACGGGCAAAGGAACCCGCAGACCAATCTGCCGAATAACGCTCCAAAGAACATCAGGATGCCTATAACATAAAACGGGAATCCCCTTTGAAGTTCGCCAAACCCCATTTGAAGTGATCCTAGCGGACATGACCCGATCGCACCCGGGCATGAATAACAATTTAAGCCGGGTACGCATGCAGCCTTAAGAGGTCCCCTGTATATTTTCCCATTAATAAAGCCGCTGAAATTTGCATTACAGACTATGGCTGAAACTATTTGTATTATTTTTCTCATATGCCTTCCATATCAGCCAATGCCAATGCATTCAAGGCATATATTAATTGCCTTTTGCATAACATCTTTGTGCTGGGCATCCAATATTCCAAGCATTATGAAAGCGACCGCCACAGCCAATATGGCAGCAAAAACGGTATTTTGCTTTTTGTTTGACGCGGTTTTAGTGTTACCCTTCATCTTTCCGCCTCCAAAGCCATTGCTAACTGTATTATATCATATGACAAAGCCACAGGCGAAATATGAGATGCATCCCTTTCATTAGATTCAGCATATCGTACTATCTAATTTGGGACGCACTTCAAATACCTGTGCTTGTTATATATCTTCCTATTTTCTTACAACCGCCTTACGCATAAGCAACCAAGCAAATAGGGAGAACACCCCCGCTCCAACGAGAAACGTTATTACCGCCAGCCAAGGCAAATTATTGAAATGCCCCAGTAAATAGGCCGCGACCCCGATTAGGAACTTCGTTATTTCCCCTCCGGTCATTGAAAAGTCCAGTGCCGGATATAGTATGAAAATAAATAATGGTACGATGATAGCAACAAGGGTCTTTCCGATTTTACTCAGCCGGAAAAACAGATTGGTTATAAAATATCCTTTCATAATTATCATCAGATAGAGCGAAAAACTAAATAGTATATTGGCTATATACATAGGGAAGCCTGAAATTTTATAACTCATCTCAAACAGGTTTACTGCAGTATAATTCTGCATGGTGCTGCCAACTAATCCAGCAACTGTCGCAATAAGTCTGTCTGCAAGGGCCATAAATATTGCCATGCTGATGGCTGTTAAAAGCCATCCAATAAAAATGGTCTTTCTGGAAAGTCCGTTCTGTGATAGCATACAGAAATTTTCTTTTAATGAGCACAGCCCCAAAACAAACAGGAATATTATGCTCGCAATATCCATGCCGCCTGTAAACGATACCGAGCCGCCGTCCCTGTTGAATGATAGCGCCGCGACAAATGTCAGTATATAGACAGCAATTATTATACAGTAAAAAACTATAACACTCTTGTAGCTCTCGCTAACTTGATACCTATACGCTACTCTGGTTTTCATTATTATTTACCTCTCATCAAATATTCTTTAAGTTCGGGTTCAGGTATTAGTCAATTGTACAAAAAGCTTCTGAAGATCCAGCGCGCTTTTTTCAAGTCCCTCGGGCAACTCTCCAAAATTCCTGCCCAAAATATATGCCGACTTTAAGCCTCCGATCGAATCCGTTCCAAGAACATTCTTGCCCGCGATGAATTCGTCTACCTTTTTTGCATTACCCGATATCGTACATCCTTCTGAAAGTAAACTCTCCCTTGACTCATTTTTTATGATCTCGCCTTCATTTATGATTATTACATCCTCGATAAATCCCGATATCTCTTCAACAAGATGTGTAGAGAGTACTGCACAAAAAGGGGTCTGTGAATATTTCTCTATAAGCGACTTATAGAACAGCTCCCTATGGTTGGCGTCCAAGCCAAGAACGGGTTCGTCCAGCAACAGGTATTCCGCATTGGTTGAAAGTGCTGTTATCAATTTGAATATTGTAGCGTAGCCGGTCGAAAGCGTGGATATCTTCTTGTTTATATTCAGTTTGAATATATCCGCAGCTTTTTTACAATATTCCGTATCAAAACCCCTATAGAAATCGGCTGACCACTTAAAGGCTTCCTTCACCTTCATTTTTTCCGGATATAACGATTGTTCCGTAAGCATATAGATCTTTCCAAGCGCTTCGTCGTTTTCGCTTATCCTTGATCCATCCATATTGATCTCTCCATGCTCCGGGAATATCTTGCCGCACGCGGAATTCAACAATGTCGTTTTACCCGCGCCGTTTCTTCCAAGGAGCCCGTATATCTTCCCGGATTCAAAGCAAACGGATACATCTTTCAATGCGGTTTTATCACCGTAATATTTACTTACATTTTTTATTTCAATACAGCTCATTGTTCCTACTATCCTTTCATAACAAAATGCTATTTCGTAAAACCCAGCTCGATCATCCCTATGATCTCTTCTTTATTTATACCCAGTGTCTTTGCTTCGTCAAAAAGCCTTACAATATAATCATTGTAGAAAGCTTCTTTGCGTTTTTCCTTTAATGCCTCCAACGCGCCTTGCGCAACAAACATACCAACACCTCTTTTCTTATATAGGATACCGTTTTCTACAAGAAGGTTGACACCCTTTAAGGCAGTTGCCGGGTTGATCTTAAACATAACTGCGAATTCCGTTATGGATGGTATTTGCATTTCCTCATCAAATGCTTTTGAGAGGATCGCATCTTCTATTCCGGCGGCTATCTGCAGAAATATAGGGTTTTCGGAATCATAATCAATGTTCATTTCTGCCTCCCATTGTATTCTAGTTAATTACTTAAGTAACTAACTAGAAGTCTACTCCTTTTTTTTCTTTTGTCAATAGATAAATTAAAAATTATTATAGCAAAAGGAGGACGGTGATCCGCCCTCCTTTATTATCTATGTGAATGATAATCTAAGATATGGCCTCTTCCGCCTGAACGAAATGTTCTGCCGGCTTCAAATTTTCCTGATATCTTGAAGATACCGCCCTATGTATAAGGAAGATATAGGGCAGGCCAAGATTGGTTTCCAACAGCGAGTTTACTATTATCGGTCCTATCCCCTGCGCCCTGATCCCCGTAACAAGCAAAATAAATTCCCATGCGAACTGCACCAGAAGGCCAATCGCAAGGATGCGCGGAATATTATAGCGTTCTTCTTTTATTTTGCAGTTTATATTGTGTAGACAGAGTATCGCATAACCTACGAACAATATAAGCCCCATGATACCGTGATATCCTCCTGTGCCGCGCGATATGGAAATATCCGGGGCGTTTGCTCCCAACCATTGCCCCAACAGTGCCGTCGCAAACCATCCGCCAACTACGAGCAGCGACCATTCCAACGTATGCTTGTCCTTATCAAGCCAAAGCCATATCCATGTGAAGTTTGTAAAACCATAGCTCATGCTCAGCCAAAGCAGCAACCAAAAAGTATTCGCGCCCTCTACGGTGCGAGTTCCAAGCATTAGATAAAATATGCCGTAATCTACTATAAAATATATGATGCCGCCAATTATCCCAACGAATATTGCAAGATAGCGCTTTGTATAGAAAAGCACATAGGCAAAGAACGCCAAAAAGGCTATGTCCAGCAATATATAGTAAAGATTAAAAACCCTCGAAGGCTCAACAATCATATTACCACCGCTTTCTCTGATGATTTATTATCGCGAATATTATAGCATAATTCCATCCTCATTTCTGCATGAGGATGTATATAATTACCGGACCATAACCACTATTCGTATTTGTAATAATTCAATAACTTTTAGTTATCATTGTGTCAATATAAGCGTTACTATATATTTTGGAAAGCTATGGGACGTTGAATAAAATTATGGAATATTGAAAGTATTTGTGTTATCATTGGAATGCTAAAATACCAGATATCGGTATCGGATATATTCCGAATGCGGAATTCTATATAAAGAAATCATGAAATCTTTATATAACTCAGATTCTTGTGATCCCGGCAATAAAAAACCCAAGAATATACTTCCTATTGCTAAATAATTCATTTAGGATAAATTTTTAATTATTAAAATCAATACGAGGAGGGAAGAGATTTGGCAGATGAAGCGTATAAGCTCTGTATGAATGGCATAAGCAAGAGCTTTGGCGGTGTCCATGCCCTCAAAAACGTTGATCTAAAGATTAAACACGGAGAGATCCACGCATTGGTCGGAGAGAACGGAGCCGGAAAATCCACGCTTATGAAAATACTCTCCGGGGCCTATCACATGGATGAAGGCGAAATACTCATCGATGACGCGCCTGTTCATATCCACAATCCCAAAGACGGCCTCAATCTCGGCATTTCTGTTATATACCAGGAGTTTGCCCTTGTTACAGATCTGACAGTGGCCGAAAACATCTTCATAGACCGCGCCAATGGGAGAAAGAAAACGATAAATTGGAAGAAATTGAATGCAGAAGCCAAAGAAAAGCTTGTTGGCCTTGGTTTTAATCAAATTGATCCAAGGAAGACCGTTGAAGATCTCAGTGTAGCCTACCAGCAAATCGTGGAGATCTGCAAGGCGCTTTCAAGAAACTGCTCCATTTTGGTTTTGGACGAACCGACCGCTGTTCTTTCATCCAAGGAGGCGCAACAGCTTTTTGAGCTTTTAAAAAGGCTAAAGGAGAGCGGCGTAGCAATCATATATATTTCTCACCGGCTGGATGAGATTTTCCAGATTTGTGACAGGATCTCCGTATTGAAGGACGGAGAAAACGTCGATACGGTCAATACGGCGGATATCGATGATAAGGCCCTCGTCAATATGATGATTGGAAGGGATCTTCAATCCTACTTCCCAAAAAGAGAAAGCAACATAGGGGATATCGTATTTGAAGCCAAGAATATCAGCAGGGGCGCTGTGGTTAACGACGTATCCTTTAGCGTACGAGCAGGTGAGGTCTACGGTCTTTCCGGGCTGGTTGGCTCAGGCCGTACCGAGACGGTCCGCGCGATTTTCGGCGAGGACAAAAAGGATTCCGGTGAAGTATTTATCAACGGAGAAGCCAAGCACGTAAAACGGCCAAAGAACGCTTTTAAAGCGGGCTTTGGACTTCTACCCGAGGACAGGAAAAACCAGGGCGTCCTGCTGGATATGCCCATTCTCTATAATATCACCGCAGGCTGCCTCAAGAGGTTCTGCGGGTTCGCCGGGCACATACGGCGCAAAGAGGAGATAAGTTTTGCTGAGGGCTTAATCGAAAAACTAAGGATAAAACTTGGTTCCTATAATGATGATACATCTAGCCTATCGGGCGGCAACCAACAGAAGGTGGCCATATCCAAGCTCTTGGCTTCGGAATGTAAGGTATACATTTTGGATGAACCGACGAGGGGCGTCGATGTCGGAGCCAAGATAGAGATCTACAAGATAATTAATACGCTAGTTGATGAAGGCTTTGCTGTCGTAATGATATCCTCTGAGATGACCGAGATTATCGGAATGTGTGACAGAGTGGGTATCATGCGCGGCGGAAGCATCGTCGCCGAGCTTTCCAAAGAAGATATTAACGAACAAAATCTAATCGAATATGCTATGGGGGTGCGCTCATGAACGAAGCAACTGTAAAGAGATCCGGCGGATTCCAATCCGTATTAAAAAGATACAGCGCGTTGATAATACTCGTCATTCTGATCATTATATCGGCATTGCTTTCGGATAAGTTTTTGACTATAAAGAATATTTTCAATGTTCTCCGTCAGCAGGCGCCTTTCTTCCTTATTGCCATCGGCGTTTTGATGACGATCGTAACAGGCGGAATAGACCTTTCCCCTGGAGCCATTATAGCTGTTTGTAACGTATTCCTTGCTATGGCGGCAACGAATTGGGGGCTTAACGGCGCCGGTACGATTTTTATATCGATGTTGATAGCACTTATTGCCGGGTTGATATTCGGGGCATTTAACGGTGTTTTGATAGCGAGGTTTAAGCTGGCGCCATTTATTGCGACATTGGCGGTGATGACAATCGCCCGTGGTTTAGCCTACCAGTTGACCGGCGGTTCACCCATTCGTTTACCGGCAAATGAACCGGGCAGCGGCGGCCTTATAGCCTTTGGCGCGCACGGCGATCCCGTTATCGGACTGCCTTTGGCGGTGTGGTTTGCAATACTTGCGATTTTAGTATTCTGGTATCTTATGAAGTATACGATGTATGGACGAATGTTCCTTGCAACCGGCAGCAACGAGACTGCAATGAGGCTCGCCGGTGTTAATGTAAGCAATTATACTTTTGCGGTATATGTAATTTCCGGCGGAATGGCCGGGCTCGCAGGCATACTGCTTACCGCTAGGGCGGGGATTGCAGTCCCAACGCAGGGGGCTGGCGCAGAGCTGGACGCCATCGCGGCCTGCGTTATCGGCGGAGCAAGCCTTTCCGGAGGAAAGGGGAAGATAATAAGCACCGTCATCGGTGTGCTGATAATAGCGCTCATTGCCAATATTATGAACCTTTTGAGCGTCCCGCCGTATCCTCAGCAGATGATACAGGGCGCGATCATAATACTTGCCGTTATGCTAAACAGCACTAATAAGAAAGCTGATTAATGCGATTATATGCGATGGAATCAGGCATATAAAGATATATTATGAGGAGGATTAATTAATGAAAACTAGGAAAACTCTATTTCTTGCGTTAGCCGTGGTGATGATTTTCGTTCTCGCTATCGCCGGCTGCGCACCTGCCGCCCCGGCCGCATCGGAAGCGCCTGCCAGTGAAGCAGCCCCTGCGAGCGAGGCTCCCGCAAGTGAAGCGGCTCCCGCTTCAGAAGCGCCTGCAAGCGAGGCTCCCGCAAGCGAAGCTGCCCCCGCTTCAGAAGCGCCTGCAACTTCCGACAATATGTCTGCGGAAGAACGCATGAACCATGAAGTATACAAGTATCTTGATGATATTGCTTTCGGCGGGATTCCAAAGCCGGTTATAGCCGACAGGACCGATATCAAAAAGAACCTGCCTGTAGAAAAGAAGGAAGGCCTTACGATCGGTTGGGCATGCCCCTCTCAGGGCAACTCTTATTTTGTAGGTATCAAGCTCGGTGCCGAAGAACAGTGCAAAAAATATGGCTATAAGCTAAACTTCCTTGTTGCAGACAATTTCAATTTGCAGAAGGAAACAGCGAATATCGAAGCTTTGGTTACACAGGGCTGCGACGTTATCGTCGTTGACCCGGTCGACACACAGACAAACCTTGCAGACGTTCAGCGTGCAGTTGACGCCGGTATTCCAGTTCTTGCAACTGGCGTTCCGTTTGAAGCCGCCGCCCCTGTCATAACAACTATAGTTTCCAACAACTACGAAGGCGGATATGCGACCGGTATGTATTGTGCAAAGAAGTTCAAGGATCCTATCAAAATGGTAATGATCCCCGGCCTCGTGGGACATACAGTTTCCAACAGCCGCCTGAATGGTTTCTTTGCCGGTTGGGTATATGGCAAACAGCAGGAAAAAGGCACCGCGAAAGCGTATCGTGAAGACGCCATGCTCGAAGGCTTCAATTTCTTCAAGGAATTGGTTGCCAATGGTAAGGTGGATATGGCCGCTTATGACTGCAATGTTGTTGGCCAGGCACCCGGAAGCTGGGAGGAAGTTGCCGGTATGGCAGCAGCTGACGACCTTTTGACAGCAAACCCGGATATCTCCCTGATATTCGCAGAAAACGATCACATGGGCATCGGCGCTTCCAAGGTTTTGGAACAGAACAATTTGACCGACAAGATCATGGTCGCTTGTGCCGCTGACGGCGACAGGAACGCTATGGA
The DNA here is from genome assembly GCA_031550915.1 of Eubacteriales bacterium. Lineage (GTDB taxonomy): Bacteria > Bacillota > Clostridia > Christensenellales > MGBC116941 > JAVBOF01. The sequence goes on from JAVBOF010000058.1 coordinate 13,724, forward strand.
TCAGGTCAAAGCCGGTAAACTTATGACAACCGGCTATAATAATCCCGTCTTGATAGCAAAACGCTGCATCGATCTTATCCATGAAATCTATGCCAATGGATTTGAAGCCAACAATATGCCGATAATCACACAGTTGCCCGTCATCTGTGTTGATAAAGACAATATAGATCAGGTATATGATGCTAATTCCGAATATGCTAAAGAACTGGATGTTCCGTTCAAGACCATTCCGGAAGTAAATGCAGAGCAGGCAAAATAAGTCCGGAAAATATCAGTAGGCAAAAGAGGGCGAATATATCGCCCTCTTTTTAATTCTGTTTATAAAAAGTATTCTTTTTAATAGTACGATCTATTCATTCATGTTATTATATTATGTATAATCTTATTATCAATATGATATATCCTTTCAGCTGTATTTAAGGAGAAGATATGAATAAGGTCAAATCCGGAACAATCGTATTGCTATTGACGCTAAGCCTGTATTTTTTGATAATGTCGGAATCGCTATCTACTACCGTTATCGGCCCCCTTATCCCCGCTTTTATCAATGATTTTGGACTTAATGTATCACAAGGCGGGCTGGTAACACTCTTTCAAGGTATCGGAGGCATGGCCGGCGTTATCATTGGATACTTTTTAACGAGCAAATTTGCCCGGCAAAACCTTATAATAACGCTATATGCATTATATTGCATTACCTATATGGTCATGTCGTTCTCAGGGGTATATATACTCATGCTGATACTCTTTTTTGTGGTTGCGGGCAGTACCAGGATGATGGAGATAAGCCTCAACGCGTATGTTTCCGATCTTAACCCCACACGAAGAGGCCTTACTATAAATCTCTTGCATGGTTTTTTCGGTATCGGCGCTTTGGCGGGGCCGTTGCTTTCTGCGGCATTCATATCTGCAGGAACGCAATGGCATTTCGTATTCCGTCTGTTGAGCATCTGCTGCGCCGTTTTTCTGCTGTTTTTCATAGTAATGCAGAAGACGTCCTCGATAACGGATATGCCTGTTAGCAAAGATGAACCGATAAGCGTGTTTATTCTAATGAAAAAACCCGAGGTGCTGAAATTCTGTTTTTTGCAGATGCTTTTTGCAGGTCTCGCATTTGGCGTTTCGGCATGGCTGCCTACATATATGATTAACGAATTTGATATTCAAAGCGTTGTAACGGGGTTGCCCGTCGCAGCTTTTTGGATAGGGGTAATCGTTTTCCGCGTAGGTTATTCCTTATTTGCCGGCAGGTTCGCAACGCGCAGGATCTTTGTATTTTTTGCCCTGTGTGCCGGTGTGATCTTTGCTGTCGCGGTTTTTATAAACCATCCGATCGTTTATATTATATCCTTTGTGTTGATTGGCTTTCTTTGCAGCCCCATCGTTCCGCTATCCATTGCGGAGCTTGTCAGCCGGTACCCGAAGAATGCCGGTACCGTCAGCGCTCTGATATTTTTCTTTTTGGCTGCCGGACAAATGCTTTTACCTTGGTTAATCGGAATAGTTGCGGATCACGTTAATTTCTATGCGGTGGTAGTCCTGCTGGCTATAATACCGTTTGCGATCGCGCTGCTAAGTTCAAGACTTCCCAAAGGAAAGGAGCCTTTGCACTAAAAAGAGAAGTTCTTTATCAATATTGCTCTTGCAGGCGCCGCTTCGGCGCCTTTTATTTTCAAAGGCGGCGCAACAAGAAGATATTCGCCGTCTTCAACATCTTTTAACCGCAGCCCTTCAAGTATAACGATCCCTGCATTCAGCAGAGTTTTGTGCGTTTCATGCGCCGGCTGTGCGCGCTCTATTCCGAGTGCGTCTGTACCAATACCCTTTATCTTCCTTTGTGCGAGGTATGCCGCACCGTCCCTATCGAGGTAGATGAAATTGGATTCCAGTATATCTTCAAGCGAATTTCTACTTTTTAGCAATATGAAATCGCCTTCTTCAATTCCCTTATCCTGCAGGTCTTCTATCCCTATCCTTTCTTTGCTCTTTGTGCATGAAACGACTTTACATTTGGTTATGAATCTATCTAAAGTTATTTTATCTATAGTTTGGCCGCCTGCTACGAAATGCAACGGGCTGTCTATATGTGTGCCGGTATGCAGATTCATATCGATCTTAGATTCGAAAAAATCGCCTTTATTATAATCGCTTGTCTGTGAAACAACGGGCTTTTTCGAATCCATACCTTTATACACCTTCATATCCGCGGATATATCCATGGATATATCAAAATATTCTATCATACATCCCACCATTTTCTACCATCCCTTGCCAACAATTCGTGAGCCCTTACCGGCCCAGTGCTGCCGGCAGCATAGTTGGGGAACTGGAATTTGTCCTTTACCCTGTGCTTGATTATCTTATCCGCAAAGATCCATGATGCTTCAACGGCGTCCCATCTTGTAAACAGCGCGGCGTCCCCTCTTAAAGCGTCATACAAGAGTCTTTCATATGCTTCCGGCGAGTTGCCTTTTGAATAGCTTTCACCGCTTGTATCCATCTTTGTTGTTATTATCTCGCTCTGTTTTTGCATATCCTTCGTATTGAATTGAAAGAATACGCCTACGTTTGGTTGTATCCGGATAACCAGAAGGTTTGGTTCCTGGACTTGGCCATCTCCGAAATATAATATATTGGGCAGTGTTTTGAACTGGATGACTATCTGGCCGTATGCATACGGAAACCTTTTGCCTGTTCTTATATAGAAAGGAGTACCCGACCAGCGAAAG
>JAVBOF010000089.1:0-9041 GCA_031550915.1 Eubacteriales bacterium
GATACTGCCATATTGCGGTATGGCGGCACGACCCCCAATGTTGAAGACGTGCAGGATATCGTAGAGGAAGTGCTGATAAAAAACGGCCACGCCAAAACGGCAAAGGCATATATACTTTACCGTGAAAAACGCCGTAGCGCCCGTGAATCCAACGCGCTTATAGGTGCAACTATAGATATGTTCTCTAACTATCTTAACGACTCCGATTGGCAGATAAACGAAAACGCAAACACGGGCAAATCTATAAACGGCATGAACAATTACATCCGCGAAACCTTCACAAAGCAGTACTGGCTGCACGAGATTTACCCTGAAGACATCCGGCATGCCCATTTGAATGGCGAGCTGCATCTGCACGACCTAGGCTTTTTTGGCCCATATTGCGCCGGCTGGGATCTTCGCCAGCTGTTGACCGACGGCTTTGGTGGGGTTCCCGCAAAGATAGAATCCAAGCCGGCCAAGCATCTCCGCGCTTTTTTGGGGCAGATAGTCAATTCCACCTTTACAACGCAGGGGGAATCCGCCGGCGCCCAGGCCTGGTCCTCATTCGATACCTATTGCGCACCGTTTATTCGCTACGATGATCTTGATTATGAATCTGTTAAGCAGGCACTGCAAGAATTCATATTTAACATAAACGTGCCAACGAGGGTGGGTTTCCAATGTCCTTTCTCCAATTTGACTTTCGATATAGTCGTTCCAAAAACATTGCGGGACGAAGCCGTTATTATAGGCGGAGAGTTCACCGGCGATAAATACGGTGATTTCCAGAAAGAGATGGACATTATAAACACAGCCTTCTGCGACGTTATGATGCAGGGCGATGCGAAGGGCAGGGTATTTACATTCCCGATACCTACGATAAACATAACCAATGATTTCGACTGGGACAGCCCCGTTGTCAATAAGTTCATGGATATAGCCTGCAAATACGGCATACCCTATTTCTCAAATTATGTAAATTCAGACCTTTCTCCCGAAGATGCGGTTTCCATGTGCTGCAGGCTGCGGCTCGATACCACCGAGCTGAAAAAGCGCGGCGGAGGGCTCTTTGGCTCCAACCCTATGACGGGATCCATTGGGGTCGTTACTGTTAACCTCCCAAGGCTGGCTTACCTCTCCAGAAGCGAATCGGAGTTCCGCGCAAGGCTTTGGAATGTGGTCGGCCTTGCTAAGAACAGCCTTGAAATAAAACGTAAGGTCATTGAACAGCAGACCGAAAAAGGATTGTATCCCTATTCCGCGCACTATCTGCGCAACGTTAAACTTCGCAGCGGCAATTATTGGGATAACCACTTCAACACCGTTGGTATAGTTGGTATGCACGAAGCCTGCCTAAACTTCCTTGGCGCAGACAAAGGCCTGACGACGGAAGAAGGCCAGGCTTTCGCAAAGCGTACACTGGAATATATGCGCGAGCTGCTTTCCAATATACAGCAGCAAACAGGCCATATGTACAACCTCGAAGCGACGCCGGCGGAAGGTACAAGCTACAGGCTTGCCAAGCTGGATAAAGAACAATATCCCGATATCATTTCGGCGGGAGGGAATGTACCGTATTACACCAATTCTTCACAGCTTCCCGTCGGATTCACCGATGATATATTCGAAACCATAGATCTCCAGGACGATCTGCAAAGCATGTATACGGGCGGCACGGTACTGCATCTGTATCTCGGCGAACGCATATCCGATACGGAGGTATCCAAAAAGCTGATACAAAAAATATTCAGCACATACAAGCTCCCTTACGTATCGCTGACGCCTACTTTCTCTATATGCAACTCTCATGGCTATATACCGGGCGAAGAATTTGAGTGCCCGACCTGCGGCACGGAGACAGAAGTTTGGAGCCGGGTTGTCGGGTACTTGCGGCCCGTTAAAAACTTTCATAAAGGCAAGAAGGAAGAATACATGGAACGCGTTAAATATGTTGTAAAAGAGGAAGCGCTATAATATGCAGATCTCCGGATGGATAAAAGCATCTACATTGGATTATCCCGGGCAGCTTGCCAGCGTGGTATTTACCACCGGCTGCAACTATGCCTGCCCATGGTGCCACAATAAGGAAACCTATATCAGCCAGATAGATATGAGCGACGATGATATCCTTGCCTATCTCAAAAAGCGCCAGGGCATACTAGACGGAGTTGTCATCTCCGGCGGAGAGCCGACCATGCAGCCTGGCCTTTTGAGCTTTGCCGCCAGGGTAAAAGAGCTTGGGCTTCTAATAAAGCTGGATACGAACGGTAGCAAGCCAAAGGTAATACAGGATCTTTTACGGGAAAAAGCAGTTGATTATATCGCAATGGATTATAAAGCGCCGTTCTACAGATATCCGCAGATATGCCGTGGTTCTGCGGACGGGAAATCAGCCCGGCAGACTTTGGATCTTCTGTATTGCGGAAATGTAGACTTTGAACTCAGGACGACGGTTTTGAAACAGCTCAGCATGAAGGATCTATGCGATATGGCCAGTTGTATACCCGAGCTGCCGCTTTACGCTTTGCAGCTTTACCGACCGCAGAATGGCGAAAACGCGCCAAATGAAGCGAAATGGATACATGACGCCGTCAGGCGCATCAAGATCTATCAGCCTAACGCCATAGCCAGAGCATAATAAAAAAAGCCTGCTTCTTTAAGATACAACAACGCCGGTGCGAAGTCATCTCCGCACCGGCGTAATATTATATTTGGGCTATTTTACCGTGATCTTGCAAACTAGATTAGCTTTTAATGGTGTAATACGGTTCGGCCAACATTTAACATATGCGATTCCCTTACCCACGGCTTTAACTTTACCGTTTTGGTCTACTGTGGCAACATTTTCATTGGACGACCACCATTTGATAAGGAACCTTTTGTTTTTTGTATCCTGCCTCCGATCCCATTTCAGCTTTAATTTATAATCTTCTCCTTTTTTCAAAGTTTTAGCTTTTGCATTAATGTCTTTAACAAGCGCAATATCATATATATCTATGGTTTTCTTTAATATTACGCGCTGGTTTAACACCGTATCGAAGCATTCAAATTCCAAAACCCGCTTCCCAGTTTTACCATAAACAAGAAGAAGCGAACTGTTTTTAAACGGACCGATTCCAATATAATCTTTATTGTCCGAAACCTGCACTATTGGGCCCTTATATCTTTTGGTATCAATAATATTATAACCAAGGTTTTTTAACAATTTATTTGGAATATGCTCTATATCAAACGTGATATCGGTTATAGGTATTCCGCAACCGGGGTCATCGGGCCATCTGATCATTTTAGATGCAAAGGATACACTGCTAATGCTAAACACCAGTGCGATCGTTAATAAAATCGATAAATACTTATTTATTTTCTTTTTCATAAATAATACACCTCGAATTAAATCTTGCTTTGTCATACATTAATGAGATACGAATAATATGCTCGCGGTTACTTGATCGTCTTTCAAAAGATTGTTAGAAAAGGTTATTTCTTTCTCTGTATTCTCCGTCTTAATTTTTGTTTTAAAGGAATGATTGTTGCACTGATGTCTGCTAGTTATACGCTATTGTATTTGCAGCTTAGGTCGGTCACTAAAACATATACAATTTTCATCTATATTATATATCACTATTGCAATGTGATATTAATTATAATATACTATATATTTCCATAATTGTCAATGTTGCTGCTCTGTAACAGATATCCACGGCAAAGTTTCGGGCATAGTAAAAAAACCTGCTTGCGTATATTCAGCAAACAGGCTTTGTATGTTTTGTTATACCATATAATTGAACAATTGACCGCTGAACAAAGCGGAATATGTGCTCATAAAACTGCTTTGCGAATTGCCGTAAAGAGAAAATGCACTGGAACCGGCATATTGCATCGGGTTTGCGGATATCATCCTTGCTGTGTTGCCCAGCCTGTTTGAAAAACCTCCGTATCCACCGTCCTTAAACAAATTTTCCAATTTGCCGTTCTTGGCAGATTCCTCTAGCTTGTCCGAGTTAGCAACGAGGTTTCCTTTTGTGTCTGAATAGATTCCCACCGAAGAAAGGCTGGAGGCGTATGATTTGGATATGCCGTTCAGTGCAGTTAAAAGCTTGGCGTTGCCGGAATCATTCGCAATCTCGTTCAGCGAATTGAATGATTCTATAAAGCTCGTCACTCCCTCAACGGCCGCCTTTGTATCCTTTTGGTAGCTTAGCTTTATGGCTCCGTCAGACGCCTCTTTAAGCTTTATGCTGACGCCGTTATCAAGCGTGATATCGTTGGATCTGGATGTCTTTGAAGTTCCGCCATCCACGCTATATATGGCGTTTTGGGCCTTTGTATCTATATTATTAGCGCCAAATGTTGAAACCAGGCCCTGCTTTCCGTCCCCTACATTGATATCCCTTATAGAGAAAACATCCCTGCCGTCAGCCGTGCCGGTTTCCTTGGCAGTAATAACAAGCTGGCCGGTCTTATCCTTAGCGTTGGTTGATACGGATGCTGTTACGCCGATATTTGCATTGTTGATGGCAAGCGCCATTTTCTTTTGGATGGTATCGTTAGTATCGTTTTGAGATACATTGATGTTGAAAGCCTTGCTCTTTCCGCCAATGTCTATCTCAAACGAGTAGCCGCCCGCGGTAATGGATTTTCCAGCGGATGCCATGCTTGTGCCGACATTCTTTTGGGCAAGCGCAATCTGGTCTATCTTTACTTCGCCGGGTTTAGGCATGTATGGCTTAAATATCTTGCTGTTTAGGGTCGCGGTCAAGGCCTTTTCGTTGCCGGATATTACGGCGCTTTTGCTGAAAGCCGTGCCTGAGCTTTTTGTAAGGTTGTCCACTGCGTTCTTAAATGACGTTGTCGTCGCTTTCAACGCCGTCAACGATGCCAAGTCGCTGTTAAATGCGTTTCCAAGGACACCGACAGAATATCTGGACATAATGTCCGATGTTTTCAGATAGTTCATGGTGGATGTTTTGGACGCACTCTGAGTGTACATGCTCATCATACCGTAAAGCCCGGTATTGTAAGACGAATAATTAGTATTGATGCTTGGCATGGTTCCCTCCAATCTGCAAGCGTGCACCGAATATAAACATATAAAGATACATGTTCACTATACCACATATTTACATAAAAAACAATATAAGATTTTTTCCATCTATTATAGGAAAGACTGTTGCTCACTGATATGTCCTTTTTTATAGTCAGAAATGATCTCATCCATCTTATAGAGCATATTATATTTAGTGCAGGCTTCCTTAAAAGCATGCCAGAGATCCTTTGCCGCCGGAGAACGGCAGGTGTATTCCAATCCAAACTCCTGATGGTAGCGTTTACGGATACCAGGGTAAAGCTGGTCTATGATATTGAGATAGTGCTCCCGCTGGTTTTGCCGCAGGGTCATGCCAAACGCCGGGTAAATGAACTTTGCGCCGCGTTTGCCGGCTTCGTTTGCTATTTCTTCTATGTTATTGGCCGTGTCGTTTATAAACGGCAAAACTGGCATCAGCAATATGCCCGCATAAATCCCCTCGCTACTCAGTTTTTCTAATGCGCCAAACCTTTCTTGTGGTGACGGCGCGTTTGGCTCCAGCACCGAACATAGCTTTTCATCATATGTAGTTATTGTGATCTTTACGATAACAGGAGAGTGACGTTTGATATCTTTGAGGATATCCATATCCCTAACGACAAGGTTTGATTTTGTGGCAACGGCTGCCCCGAATCCATGCATATTCAGCAGCTCCATCGCTCCTCGTGTCAGGCAAAGCTCCTCTTCCAGCCTGTTGTATGGATCGCTCATTGAACCGGTCGCTACAATGCCCGTTTTACGCTTGCCCTTTAATTCCCTGTGTATGATCTCCAGTGCGTTCTTTTTTGGGCATATTACATCAAAATCTTCAATGCCATAGCATTCGCTTCGTGAGTCACAGTAAATACAACCGTGATCGCAACCACGGTATATATTCATATTATAGTCGTGGCCAAACCACGTTTCCGGATGAGCGGAACGTGTGACGATTGTTTTCGCGTCAATCTCTTTCATTGGTCTTGCCCCGCTAATAAAAAATACGATTACCTAATTTAATTCTATCAGAACAGTATTTGCAAATAAAGTAATTTCTTGTTTTTTTGATGTTTCCGTTTATTGGAATCAGACCTATTAGAATATAGACGACATATGTATATTTCTTGTTTTTTTTGAAAAAAGCGCGGATAGAGAAAGTTGATATTCTAGCAATGTTGACGAGTTGCGGCGGTTGGCTCAACCCTTTTACCGCGCTTCAAAATAAGTGGATCACAAGCCATAAATAATCCATGTTTTTTCTGTTGCTATAGCTTTTGGTTTTTGTTATAGTATGAGTGCACCGTGGTTGGTAACAGCTGCGCGATTGTGCCAAAGACCTTTCAAACGGTAATTGTATAAGTTTTTTTAGGCCTTTAGTGCTTCATCTCTTTTTGATTTTTTGATCGATCGGAGTTTTAGGACGGGGCCTGATTATATCTTTGCATTTATACGATCCGTTATGCACAATAGATATTTATTTGTTTACTGCGTTCGAGCACCTTATCAACAACAATACATTCATATGTTGATAAACTTGCCCACCTATGCACAATATTTGTTGGCTTTGGGGTTTGCCGTATTTTGTTATGGAGGTTTTCCGATGGGTTATATGGAGGAAGCATGGAGATCCGTTTTGGACGATATAAAAGATGGGATGACCGTCGTTTCTCAAAGGACTTTTGAGAATATGACACTTGTAAAACTCACAAACAATGAAGCAGTTTTAGCGGTTGAAAGCCGCATAGACCGTAACAGGCTGCAAAACGGGCAACACATGCGGTCTTTAAAAAAGGCATTCCGCAATGTTACGGATAACGATCTTGAAATAACTTTTATAACCTCCCAAGAGCTTGCAGACCAGATAAAGGCAGAAAAGAGCAACAAGGGAGCTTCTTTCCTGAACCCAAGATATACTTTCGATTCCTTCGTTGTCGGGCCAAACAACAACCTGGCCCACGCGGGAGCGGTAGCAGTCGCTCAGCGTCCCGGGGAATCCTACAACCCCTTGTTTATCTACGGCGGCGCAGGTCTGGGAAAAACCCATCTTCTGCATGCTATCGGCCACCAGGTTTGTTTCGATAAATCTTCGGCTAAGCTCATTTATGTAACCTGTGAAAAATTTATAAACGAATTTATTGACGCGATAGAAAAATCCAAAAACGTCGAATTCCGTTCAAAGTACCGCAACACCGATGTTCTTATGATAGATGATATTCAGTTTTTGATAGGCAAGGAACGGACATGCGATGAGTTTTTCCATACCTTCAACGAATTGCACGAAGCAGGCAAACAGATCGTTATAACCAGCGACCGTCAGCCAAAGGAGCTTAGGGGGCTTGCGGAAAGGCTGCGTTCCCGTTTTGAATGGGGGCTTATAGTGGATGTTTCAAAACCGGATTACGAGACTAAGGTCGCCATTATAAGAAAGAAAGCCGAATTGGACAATATCTATATACCTAACGATGTTATCGAGCTTATAGCCACATCCGTCGAATCAAATATCCGCGAGCTTGAAGGCTCATTGACAAAAGTGCGCCATTATTCGGATCTTCTAAATAAGCCGATAACCCTGGATATTGCGAGGGAAGCCCTGAAAACACTGCTTTCAAACAGCCGCACAAAAGCGGTTACTCCGGACCGCATACTAGAAAAAGTCAGCGATTATTACTGCATCGAAGTTAACGATATCAAAACCAAGAACCGTACGCAGGAGATAGCTTTTATACGCCAGCTCTGCATGTATTTGATAAAGACGATGCTGGATCTTTCCTATCCACAGATAGGCAGCATCTTCAACAGGCATCATTCTACAGTCATTCACGCATACGAACGGATAAGCGCGGATATAGCTAACGACATAAAAGTAAAGATATTGGTCGACGACCTTATTGAAAGAATAAAAGATACATCATCATGATTTGCATTATCCATTATGCAGCAAAGCCTTTATTAATAAAGGCTTTTTATAAAAATATCCTTTTATAAAGCCATTTTACTACAAATGACTTATCTACATTTTATCAATAATATATCATCAGGTTCTGCTATAAAAATAATTAGTTTTTCAACTGGAAAAAACATGTTATAATAGATGTTACGAGTGCTTATACACAATATCCACAAGGCTTATTATTACGACTATTATAAAATAATATTATATATACATGTTTGGAGGGCCAAGTATGAAATTCATTTGCGAAACCGGAAGCTTGATAAACGGAATAAACATAGCTCAAAAGGCTATGGGTACGCGTACTACTATGCCTGTGTTGGAAGGCATATATATAGAGGCTGTTAAAAGTAAACTTATGCTGAAATGTACGGATATGGCGCTTTGCATTGAAACGTATGTGGATGCAGACGTAAGCGATGAAGGTGCCATTGTTTTACCCGGGAGAATGTTTGCGGAAATAGTCCGTAAAATGCCTTCCGATAGTATTGAGATATCTTCGGATACTGAACGGGCTGTTAAGATAAAAAGCGGTAACAGCAGAACAACCTTGCAAGGCCTCAGCGCAAAAGAGTTTCCCGAGCTCCCAAAGGTAGAGGAAGAATATAAGATATCCATGAAGCAAAAAGTTTTCAAGGAGCTTATCCGTAAAACGATATTTGCATCATCTGTGGATGAATCGAAACCGATATTGACGGGTACCTTACTTGAGATAGAAGAAAACAAGATTAATTTTGTTGCACTGGATGGCTATAGGCTTGCCCTTTGTACCACGGAGCTTGATAAAAACTATGGAAACATCAAGGCTGTAATTCCTTCTCGTTCTCTCAGTGAAATGTCAAAGATAATGTCGGATGATGATGGAGAGGTTTTTATAAAGCTGGGTAAAAACAACGCTATGATAGAAATGGATGATACCCATATCTATTCAAGGCTTTTAGAGGGAGATTTTATTAAATACCGACAGATATTGCCGGAAAACTTTAAACTTCAGATAAAGCTGAACAGAGAACTCTTTACAGATGCTATCGACAGGGCATCGCTAAT
>JAVBOF010000132.1:0-3431 GCA_031550915.1 Eubacteriales bacterium
AATTGTCTTTTGGGAACATATAGCTTCCGTAATCTTCAACGACCTTGATGGCATGCTGGGCGCAGTTTATTTCGCAATAAAGGCACTGCACGCAATCCTCCGGATACGCTTCTACCGGTTTCTTCGCCGACTCATCCCATTTTATTACATCTACAAAACAGGATTTGAAGCAGAGCTTACAACCATTACAGAGTTCGCGATTAATAATGATTTTGTTCATTCAATAAACCTCCTTTTAAGGGGAAGGCAAGCGCGTTTATCCGCGCCTGTTTGCCCCCAAAACTACACTTTTCCGCTAATTTTTGTCTACATGTATCGCCGCTATAGCGCAGTCCCTGATTGCCTCTTTCGCTTTAGGCTCCAATTCCTTCGGTATTTCATCAAATTTTATCTCTATCTCGTCCTTATCTACATCCAGGCGGAATATCTCCGGATACAGGTCCTCACAGAGGCCGCAGCGCACACAGAAATCCTTGATATACAGTTTCATAGTTTTGACCTCCCTTAAATTGTTTTTACATATTCGGCAGATTCTTCAGCCGTGATGAAGCCCTGGGAAAAGCTGATGGTCGTGACGCCAATGCCGCCTGTAGGCGGATTGCCCCAAACCTCGCCTGCACAGCAGTCGCCCGCCGCATAGAGGCCTGGAATCGGCTCAAAGTCTGGTTTCAGGACGCGGCATTTTCCGTCGATCTTGATGCCGCCCATGCCCTGATAACCGCCGCAGAACACACGCAGGGCATAGAATTTGCCTTTGCGTACAGGGCGCAGGAATTTTGGATCCTTTGCAAATTCATCATCATGGCCTTTGGCGCAGTATTCATTGTATTTTGAAACGGTGGATAGGAGCCCGTCTTTATCGATGCCCGTCAGCGCAGCAAGCTCCTTCAGCGTATCCGCCATAAAGCTGTGCTTGTTTCCTGCCTCGTTGACCGCTTTTTCAAACTGTCCGCGGACATCCGTCAGCTTTTCCGCCGGGAATATGAAGTAGATATATTCCAGACCCTCTTCCTCCATGTGCTTTACGGTATCCTCGTCGAATACTATATAGCCGCATCCGTCTGGCTGTATGCTGATGGACGTGCCCATCGCCATATGGTTTCCGGAAATGCTTTCATCGATGAAACGCTCTCCCTTGTTGTTTACCCAGAGGTAGGGCTGTTCCTGCATTATGCGCATTTGGTTGAAGCATATCCAAGGTGTGTTGCCTATCACGCCCGGTCCCGGCTGAAGGTTGTGACCGTTGATGCCCATAGAGCCCTTTGCGCCGCCCGCCTTCCAAACCACTTTTTGCCCGTCGCCGGTCATGCGGGAACCCGGGAATGTATTAAACAGAACGTTTCCGCCGTCCCTGCAAGTATTGTCCGTATACTTGAGGCCTGTAGCCTCCTTTATCATCTCGGGGTTATCCGAATATCCGCCGGATGCCACTATAAGAGCTTTGCAGTTTATCTTTATATCGTTACCGTCCTTATCTTTTGCAAGCGCCCCAATGATTTTGCCGCCGCCGTCGAGTATAAAATCATTGATAGGCATTGAAGGATAGAACTCACCGCCAAGCCCTGTGAGGACATCGCGCATCTTTTTGCAATATTGCGCGCCGCCATGCCCTTTGCCCTGCGCGGTAAAAAAGTAATAATCGCCGAGATTCATGCCCCTTGGGAATCCCGCGCTGTATCCGGGCTTTACGCCGAGGTCTTCCAGCTCCTGCGGAAGCGTAAACTTAAAATCGCAGCCAATGCTCCTTACAAAATCGGGTATTTCGCTGGAATGCTTCAGCCAATTACGCACAACAGCGGCGTTGGCGTTATAATTGGTATATTCCATATGTACCTTAAACGCTTTGTCCTGAAACGCCTCGTCCGGCCGGACTACCAAAGTCATCATCGGTGTATTCGATACGCCGCCGCCCTGGAACGGGCGCTTTTCAAATACGGCGACCTTGATACCCGCTCGCGCAAGCTTCACACCTGCAGACAGCCCGGCAATTCCGCTGCCCATTACAGCGACCTGAGTATTAATTTCCGTCATTCCAGAAACCTCCTTATTATTGAATAGTTACAGATTTGTCTTTAGAGTTGTATATTTTTAGATTAACACCGTTTGACTAAGTAGAAAAACAGTTTATAATAATAGCTGGGTATTGGTTTTTTCGATAACAGACAATTATATAGGGGTGCTGTTTATGAATTACAACAAGCTCAAGTATTTCTATGAAGTGGCGCGGACGCTGAACCAAACGAAAACGGCTCAGGACATGTATATGAGCCAGTCGACTCTAAGCAAGCATATCATTGATCTCGAAAAGGATTTTGATACGGCGCTTTTTATCCGCACAAACAGGGATTTGGTTTTGACGCCCGCCGGACATATTTTGTTAAATTTTTGCAATACGTTTTTTCCTAAGGAGAACGAGGTATATAACAGCATCAAAATGGCTACAAAGGCCGGAAAGCAGCCTCTCCGCATTGCTTTTATGGGCTTGAACACCCCGTTATCGGAGTATAAGAAAAAGTTTTCCGGCGTTTGTCCGGATATAGATCTGCAATTTGAACGGATAAACTGGGACAGGATATTGACTTCCGTCCATCACGAAGATGTGGATGCCGGCATTATTTTATCCCTCGATAATATATATCCACAAAATATTTCTTACTGTACAATCGATACAAAAGGTATAGGCGTCGTCATGCCGACCGACCACCCTTTTGCCGCTTTAAACAGTCTCCGGCTAGATGAATTGCACGGTGAAACCTTTCTTCTGGAGGAAAGGGACAGTTCATCTACCCAATACAATTCCACATTCCGCTTTTGCGAGGAAGCCGGGTTTACCCCCAAGATCGGAGGTATATTCCCAAATGTTGAGACGGTATTGTTAATGGTGCAAGCGGGTCTGGGGATAGCCTTACTTTCAGGCTTTGCGCCAATACAGGGCGTTGAAAGGATAAAATGCATACCGATAGACAACAGCATCGATGTTTTCCAAAACCTTATCTGGAAACGCGGCGTAATAAACGAACCGCTTCAAAAGTTTATTGAAATGCTCCGGACCAACAACATGGTGGTTAGATAAGGCACGGAGCTTTATAGTTGAAGGACATAAAACACCCCGCTAACTCGCAGGGTGTTTTGTCTTTGCTTTTCATATCCCTCAGCCATATGTGCCGGCATGTAGAGATCAACAAAAAAAAGCCACTCTTACGAGTGGTTTTTTCTGGCTCCTCAGGTAGGATTTGAACCTACGACCCTCCGGTTAACAGCCGGATGCTCTACCGCTGAGCTACTGAGGAAAATAGGATCCGGCAGCTACCTACTCTCCCGGGCGGTCACCCACCAAGTACCATCGGCGTATAAGGGCTTAACTTCTGTGTTCGGAATGGGAACAGGTGGATCCCCTTAGCTATCGCCACCGGAAAAAATTCCGGAGTATC
>JAVBOF010000025.1:0-6200 GCA_031550915.1 Eubacteriales bacterium
CCTCCTTTAGATTTGAATTATTGTGCATTAGGTGCTCCTACCGGGCAAACATCAGCACACGCGCCGCAATCCATGCATGTGCCGGCGTCTATAACGTATTTCGCATCACCCTGCGAAATAGCTTCTACCGGGCATTCGGATTCGCACGCTCCACAGCTGGTGCAATCATCATTGATCAAATATGCCAAGCTCTTTCACCTCCTTAAATCACTAATTAGCATTATAACATAGCCAATTTAGATTTAACAGTAAAATTTATCACAATCTTAATTTAATAACCATTGCGATGATTAAATACAAGCCGCCATATTAATCAAGTAAGAGCTTAAATTCTTCATCGGCTACGATATCCAATTCCGGTTCTTCATCCGGTATGTTATCATCAAACCGGAGCTGCTTGACAGAATACTCCTTTACTTCAAACGAGCCATCCTGCAAAGCCACTTTTATCCTGCTTTTTTCCGTTATCGCATTGTTTTCAAGCACAATCCCCTTACCATCAGGCGTAACTACTTCCTTATTTATTTTGGGCATTATTTTGCGCATCTTTTCATAGTAATCCTGCTCATACTTCAGACAACACATCAATCTTCCGCAAAGCCCGGATATCTTTGTGGGGCTTAGACTAAGGTTTTGCTCCTTTGCCATCTTTATTGAAACGGATTGAAAATCACCCAGGAAGCTGTTGCAGCATACCGGCCTGCCACATGTCGCAAGCCCTCCTATCATCTTCGTTTCGTCTCTTACGCCGATCTGCCTAAGCTCTATACGGGCCTTAAAAACTGATGCGAGCTCTTTGACGAGTTCGCGAAAATCGATTCTTCCATCAGCCGTGAAATAGAATATAATCTTGTTGCCGTCAAAAGTATATTCAACATCAACAAGACTCATATCCAGCTTGTGCTTCTGTATCCTTTCAACGGCTATATCAAAAGCTTCGGTTTCTTTCCTCTTGTTCTTTTCAAGGTTGCTTTTATCGTCATCAGTAGCTTTGCGCAATACCTTCTTTAAGGGTTCCACAACCTCGCTGTCCTGAACATCCTTCGGGCCGGTAACCACGTTGCCATACTCTATCCCACGTGCCGTTTCGACGATTGCATCATCACCAGCTTTTATATCCTTATCCGCAGGGTCAAAATAGTATATCTTACCCGCCCTGCTGAACTTTACCCCAACTACCGTCTTCATCTATGACCTCCTGAATCCGAATCAGCATATCATCTATATTTAACAGATAATTTGCATTCCTGCTAATATTTGTTTTACTTTTTACCAGTATATCCATAATACATTTTAAGGCGTTCAAAGTAAAGCTTTTGGAACAGCTTTCCATCTCCCGCAGAATATCCATGTTCCAGACCAAAGATTTATCACCCAGCTTAATTAGGATCGCATCGCGGAACATAGTTTCAAGCATATCATAAAATACCTTTGCATGATCCTTGATATCTTTTATATCAATATTCAGCGGGAAAAGCTTATCTTTATTCGCTACCGCCCTAAATAATATCAGGGCAGTTTTTCTCGCCAACGCTGCGCCTTCATCCTTTGCCAGTAATTCTGCAACAGCAAAATCTCCTCCACTCAGCCTAGCAAAAGCCTCACGCGCTCTTTTATCCTCTACGCCCGAAGCACTGAGGAATTCCTCCGTTTTTTCTATTGTTTGCGGTATGCTTCTAACAACCGTACAGCGGCTGATTATTGTGGGAAGCAAAGCGCTGGGATTTGCGCAGATCAGTATCAATACAGCCGATGCCGGCGGTTCTTCCAGTGTTTTGAGCAGGCAGTTTTGCGATTGTGCAGTCATAGTTTCTGCGCCATCTAAGATGCATACGCGCCATCCGCCTTCATACGGCTTTACCGCAAGCTCCTCTATCAAGCCGCGCACCGTATCTATTTTAATGCTCCCCGCTTCCGGCTTTATGTTGAGCAAGTCCGGATGGTTGCCCGACAGACGCCTTATGCAGGACGGACAAACGCCGCATCCTCCTGTTTTCTCCGTGTCTGGCGTTTCCTGTATATCAATACCGCCAAACATATCGCCCTGGCCTTCGATAATGTCGTAGCCTTTTGAAGCCCCGCAAAGCAGAGTACCAGCTATGTTGCCGGCAATATCCCTGCCGATGTTGGTGCAGCTGCCTGTAAAAAGGTATGCGTGACTCACATTACCTTTGCTTATACTATGCAATAATTTTTCATATATGGACATCTATTAAAGCCCGCCATATTCGTTGATCTTCGATTTGATTATATCATGTATAATATTGATTTTCTGCGTTGCATCGATTCTTACCGCATTTTCTTTCCCGGATAATTTCGTAAATCCTTCCAATACCCTGGCGTGGAATTCATCGCCCGCGTTTTCCAGCCTGTCTTTTTCTCCCCTTATACGCTTTTTGGAGCTTTCGATCGGCAATAAGAAAAAGAAAACTAGATCCGGCATCAACCCTCCGAGGGCTAGTTCGTTGGCGCGCATGATTCGGTCTTCGCCAATGGCTCTGCCATAGCCTTGATAGGCGACGGACGAATGGATGAACCTGTCGCAGAGTACAAATTCGCCACGGTCCAAGGCAGGTTGGATGACCTCTTTGACATGCTGTGCCCGAGCCGCTGCATATAAAAGGGCTTCCGCCTCCGCACACATCTCCTCGTTTGAGTTATCAAGTATCATATCGCGTATATTCTCCGATATCCTGCATCCGCCAGGTTCCCGCGTCAATAAGGTCTTATAACCCTCCCTGCACAAGTGCTGATCAAGAAGTTTAATCTGCGTAGTTTTCCCCGCGCCGTCGGGTCCTTCAAAAACGATAAAGCGGTTCTCCATACTTTCTCCAATTATTTGCTATTTATTAAAACATCATTGCCTATATAGGCAAAGGCGCCATCATCCATCCCGAATATCTCATGACCTTTTCTTATGTAATAGTCCAGATACCCGATACAATCATCATCCAGTATCTCACCGGGTACCAATAACGGTAACCCCGGAGGATATAGACCAACTGCCCGCCCCGCAATCATGCCTGCCTTGACTTTCTCATACGGTATGGCGTTTTGCTCCATAAGCATTGCTTCCCTTATGCCAATGGCTTTTTGCGGTTTAGGCATAAGCCGTTCATTCCCGACACGAATACTGCCGGATTGCAGGTTATTTAGCGCAGATAAAAGCTTTTTCCGGAAATTCAAGCATAAAGGCGAGGTTATGAGTACTACACCCTCCGCATTGGCCATCTCGGGTTGTATTCCGCAATTCATCAGATGCTTCTGCGCGTCGTATCCGCTTACACCCCTACCGGCCGTATTGATGCAAAGCCGAGTCCTGTCGAAGTCGAAAACTCCTTTACCAAAGCGGTTGCATGCAATCCCCTCAATATCGTTTATGTCTTCGCATATCTTTATGCAAGTATCTATCCACGATTCGATCTGCCCTTTATTTTTTGTAAAGTAATCTCGCGCGAGATCCATAGTTAGCATGATCGGGAAGGATGGACTCGTGCTGTGGACCATTGAAACGCACTTCATCATTTTCTGAAGAGACTCTTTTTGCGCCATATGCAAAAATGATGCTTGATTTAGCGCCGGCATGGTTTTATGCGCGCTTTGTACCCAAAACGAAGCTCCGGCTTCACCCGAGGAAATCGGGAATCCTTTATCGAACGCGAAATGGGCGCCATGCGCCTCATCGACGAACAATACCGAACCATTAGCCTTGCAGGATTTTGCAACAGATTCTATATCAAAACACTGTCCGTAAGAATTGGGATAAGTGACGAACACGGGCATGCCAGGATGCCTGTCGATCTTTTCTATCAAATCGACCGCACTAATCATATTGCCATCCGAGGGAAAAACAAAAATAGGATCTATGCCCGCAAGCGCAATTCCATTGATTGCCGAGATGTGGCAATCCCTGGAGACGATAACCTTTCCCCCACCTATATACAGCATCATGGCCAGTACTCCAGCGCTTGAGCCGCAGGTCAAAAATACCGTCGATCCGGCCCCATAGGCATCTGCCGCCAGTTCTTCGGCCTTTTTTATTGCGCTTTTAGGTGAAAGCAGATTATCGGTCTGAGGTAATTCAGTCACATCTAAGGCAAATAGGTCGAAATCTTTAATGGCTTTTCCTTTATGCCCCGGCATATGCATCCTGCTCATATTTTGCCCGTCATAAGCTTTCAGCATTCCATATATAGGCGATGCAAGCATCGATGATTTTAAATTTTCATTAAACATATTAATATTCTATCATATTTGAATTAAATTAGCATACTCAGCGGATTATATGTTAAAATGATAAAATATAAATAATTGAGGAAGACTCGTTTTATATCGATGAGGTGAAGCATTGAACAAATACGAAAAGATAGATATGTTGCTCTTTTGCAAAGAGCGCCTTCAATATCCTAGAAGATACATTCTCTATTTTACTACTCTCGAAACTTTACTTTCTTCTATGCCTAAGATCCACAGGCTTACGGTTTCTTCCCGCGGCGCGTTTGAATCGTTTGATCTTGGCGGCGTCTATTATTTAAAGATAAAGGATGTCCGGATTACCGAATATACGAAAACTGATGATTTCAATTTGACAGAAAACATGTATTTGAAGCTTTTGGAGCTTAGAGAACTGCGGTTCATGGACAGCTCTACAGCAAGCGGGCTCAGGTCAAAGGGCAAGCCTCTGTTCAAACCAGACCAATATTATTCCTTTCAGGAGACACGTGATATACTTTGGTATAGCCCATCATTTTTTAAGCGGCTTTCGATGAGGTTTTTTGAGATCATTTTCTACAGTCTTGGTATAATAATACCATTTTTCTTCTATGGCCTTGTAATGTATGAGAATATCATGCATCTGATAGATAGAGGTACCAGTGCTACGATCGCGGATACATTTACCGTTCCTATTTTGGCTATCGGTATGCTTCCCATGGTAATTTTTCTTATGACACTCAGCTTCGCACTGATAGATATGCTGCTAGTGCGCTGGAGCTTTACCCGTTTCTATATCATTAAGCGGTATATAATGCTGCATTGCGGGCAGAGAAAGGGCTTTTCCCTTTCTAGGCGTGAAAAAAAGCGCCTGTTGGCGCTGTTTATCGTCGGTCTTGTTTTGCTTGTGGCAGCTATTATCATAGTAAATGTGCTTCCCGATACGGTTTCTTTATAAAGGTTTATAATGCCAACTTTGCACCCACACTCACGCTTATCGCTTCCACTGCCTGCTGGTATTTCCTTTTTTTTAGCCCGCCAACGATCTGTTTTTCACAATCATGGCATATGTTGCTGCCCATGATTTCTAGGTTTGGCTCTTTCATCTCTCTGCAGATCTCGCATATTTTCATTTCAGCACCCCCGCTTTAGATTTGAATAGAGTATTGCCTTCTTCATGTTTATTCATTCAGCGAGAATCGGTGCATGTACATTTTAATTATTTTATTAGAAGCTTAGTATTCTGTAATTCCGCTTTCATGCAGTCGATAAGTTGTTTACTCGGGGTAAATACGATCATATGGCGTTCTCCCGATTTTACAAAAACAAGAATATATTTCTTTTCAAAATCATTTTTCGAAGAAAAGTTATGAAAATTTCTCGAGTCTATCTCTAGACTTGCTTTTTTCTCTGGGTCAAATCCTTTGAACATAATAACATCCTTTAAAAGTATATCAAACAGGATTATTTCTTTCCCTCTATAGGCCTTTTCAAATATTACATTTTGGTCAATAAGGGAATAATAATATGCAATGATGCGCTTTCTGGTTATTGCAATAAATAAGAAGGCGATCAAAACAACGAGAAGCGCTTCAAAAGGTATTTTATAAGGCAATATTATGAAACCGGCGGCAATGCATGCAAATAGGATAACTGTCATGGCCAAAAGTGTTAGATAAAGCTTTAATTTTGATGTCCGCTCATATGAGTTGACGGATTCCCTGTATATTATCAAATAATCAGCTCCATGGATTTTAGATATGTTTGGATACTAGCAAATGGTCACTATATTGTCAAATAAAAAAGCAATAAGCCCTCAAGTATCATACAAGAGGGCTCACCACTTTAAATAGGATCCGGCAGCTACCTACTCTCCCGGGCGGTCACCCACCAAGTACCATCGGCGTATAAGGGCTTAACTTCTGTGTTCGGAATGGGAACAGGTGGATCCCCTTAGCTATCGCCACCGGAAAAAATTCCGGAGTATC
>JAVBOF010000121.1:0-13215 GCA_031550915.1 Eubacteriales bacterium
GAAGGGAGAAAAAACATGACACAGGATAATTTTTGTGATGTTCTGGTGGTCGGCGGAAGCCTGGCCGGGCTTGCCGCCGCAATTACCGCAAAAGAAGCGGCGCCCGGATTAAACATTACCGTAGTAGAAAAGTATACGGCAGGATACGCGGGCAAAGCCAACCGCGGCGCGGGCATAATGGTTATGCGCGGCAATTACTCCGTAGAAGAATTTATGGAATACCAGATAACCCGCATCGGAAAGCACCTTAATGACCAAAACGCCCTACGCCAGTATGCTGAGGGCATGAATGACAGCGTTCTGTTGCTGGATAAATGGTCAAATGGAAAGTTTCAAAAAAACGCGGACGGTTCAATAAAAACTCTTAAGTGGCGCGCACAAGTAACAGGCGAAGATGAAAACGGCAAGCGGACATTTGACGAAAACAACGAATATCCATGGACACTTGCTGCAATCGATTTAGATTATCTGCCAAACGTCCGTAAGCATGCCCTTAAACTCGGCATCAAATTTATTGACCGCGTCGGAATCGTAGACTTGCTGAAAGATGGCGATCGTATCTGCGGCGCGGTAGGGTATAACATAGATAACGGGGAGCAGAATGTTCTGCGTGCCAAGGCAGTTATTCTGGCGTGCGGATGCCAGAATTACCGAATAATGCCGATGTGGAGCCCGGGACGCGGAGAGGGCATAGCAGCCGCATGGCGCGCCGGAGCCAGCCTTGCTAACGGGGAGTTCGGCTCTTTCTACAATTGGGTATCGCCATGGAATTACGAATCTAATATGGGCGTAGAGTATGCGCTGTATAACGATAAAGGAGAAAACGTTGGGTTACAGCACGCAAAGGAACCTCATCCGGATATCGACCAAGATAGCCTTGCTGAATGGTATAAACAGGTAAAAGCGGGCAACGGGCCAATGCACTATCATGTCCGCGAGAATATCCTCATGCCTTACCTCACCTCTGTATTGGCGTCCACATCTTATTATGAACGTCCATATGCCGACCGGTTTTGGGGATACCTATTTTTCAATGCCTTTTCCCAGCAGGCTAATGACGAAATCATCCCGGGTTTGATTGCGGAATATGGACCAGTTCAGGTGGATCTGAAGATGGCGACGAACGTTCCTGGGCTTTATGCCGCAGGCGATATCTGCTATGGCGGCACACGGGGGTTTGGGGCGGTCCCCGTATCTCCCGGGCGTATACGCGGCGCCGGACTGGCGTTTGCGACATACTCGGGCAGAACGGCAGGTAAAGCAGTTGCCGGATATGCTTCCGGTAAAAAACAGGGGGATGTATCCGAAACGCAGATCAGCGAGATCGACGAGCGCTTCACGGCGCCGTTAAAGCGTTCGGGCAGCATGACCGTTAACGAATTTGTAGCCGAGATACATAAAGTTATGGAACCCCTTGGAAACAGCCTGTACCGGAGCGAAGAAAGAATGCAGAAAGCGCTCGATAAAATATTAGAGCTGAAGCAGCAGGTGAATAAAGTAGAAGCCAAAGACCCGCATCATTTGTTTGGCTGCAATGAAATCGACGCGATGCTTCTGTGTGCTGAGATGTTTTTCCGGGCGTCGCTCCAACGGAAAGAGAGCTTGGGCTGGTTCCTTCGGGAGGATTATCCCGTAGAATCGGAAAAGAGGCAATGGATCGTTATAGATAATAAAGGGTCTAAACCAGAAATAAGGACGGAAGATGTGCCGATTGCCAGCTATGCATACAGACCTTAAATTAGGAGGAAGAAATAATATGTCTGAAATTTTGAGACCGCTTACAGAGCAGCAAAAGAAACTGCCGTATTCAAAATATTATTTTCGTGAGATGGCACAGCCAAACCCGAAGCTGATGGCTGAATTAAACAAGGGCCCGATGGATCCTGATAAGGCGCTCCCGATAGATGATATCAATATGATCCTCGATCCGGGATACCATGAAGTTGAAACAGGGTATTGCATAATGCCCAACGGTATGGGGTATGTTGCGGTAAACAACGTTTTCCCCGGCGTGACCATAGATATGTTGCGCTGGTGGTTCGTTTGGCACGCGTCCGGCGGAAATCTGCGCTATCAAATTTGGTGCCCTGCAAAGCATATTGGAATAGCGGTTGCCGACCAGGACCGCAGAAAGCTCCACGACCCCAATATACCGCTATGCGAAAAATTTGTGGATGTAGATCATTTTGTTGTCGAGGATATCGGCGGGGGGCCAGAGGATATAGTTATAAGCTTTAAACGCCCGCAGGATATGGGATTCGATATGCAAAAATTTAGAAATTCACCTACAATTGAAGTGTTTGGCGGTTTCGGGATCACCGAATCCCATATGCGGCTTGGAAATAAAGCCCCTGCCGTAATGATGCACACCGTTCGGGAAATAGAAGGCGGCGTCGAATTCCGTACACGCTTTTTTATGGGCGCCAGACTTGTCGGAGGGAAGCCGAAATGTGTGCTTCCGCCTCATGTGCAGCTGCCGGTCCAGGTTCCCATGGGGCTTGCGTACCACAATGTAGTGGAATATTCCAACCTTGCTTCTTTCCTGCCGGAAATATATGAAGAGTACCATAATAAACCGTTTGATTATGAAGGATAGAAAGACCAAGCATTAAGGAAGTTGCGCAACGAATAATTCCATAAAATGCAGCTATGGTCTAACTAAATGATAATCGCGGATATCGGCATGGCAATGGGTAGCGTGGCTGTTTCGGTCATATCGGTCGCTATCCTTGCCGCCGCTGGGAAGAACACCGCCGTGGGTTATCATAACCTGTTTATTTTCCTCACCTTACTCTCGGTTGCGGCTTTGATATTATCCTTCTTCTTAAGCAACAAGACGATAGGCAAGGTCGATTAGAACCGAAAGCGGAAGACAAGCTTATTGGGAATGTATGGATAATGAATGCTTACATTTTGTTATAAAACAATATGGCACAGTCCGTCCAACTGAGTGGCTTGTTCTATAAGAAATCCCCCACTATGCATTGTGGGGGATTTCTATTAAGGTTAATAGTTCATCCCACAGTATTTATAATTGGAGCATTATTGCATTAATCACCATAATATAGTATACTAATAACATTATTACAAATATTACTAATTAGACACTGTGTAGTCCTTTCATTACCCAGCTTTTCCGTAATACTTAAATCGGGGGCTCTTAATGATGAAGATAATAAAAAACCTACCTATTGCCGCTCTGTTACTGACTATTATTTGTGCAGTGTTCGTGTTCTTTACTTCTTCATCTTTAGCGGCAAGTAATAACAACACAATCGATATCAGCGCAAATAATGCGGGTATCAACCTAACGAACTGGTCATGCGCAAGTGACGGCCTTACTTATACTATCAGAAACAATACCGCTGTTATCGGGGCTAATACCATCGACGAGACCCTGACATTCAACATAGGCGATGGGAAAAAAGTTACATGGTATGCGGAATTGACGGGAAGCGTTGAGCAAAATAGCCCGCTTGTAAAAATCGACGGTGGTATTTTTGAGATAACCGGAGGCAAAATTGAACAAATAGGTGATGGTCTTGCTGTTCATATTGATGCAGCGATTATAAATGTTCTTGGAGGTATTGTTTCCTCTCCGAATCCTAATGGCTATGGCATTGAATCAGAAATAGCGGACAGTACAATCAGTATAAGTGATGGTACGGTAAGTGCCGGCCGAGTTGCGATTCTTACAAATGGAAATATTAATATAAGTGGGACTGCTCATATATCAAGTCCGGAAATAGCGCTTTATGTAAACGGAGATACCAGCACGCTAACAATGAACGGCGGTATTGTTGAGGCGCAGGGAGGTGCTCATAGTAAGGCAATCTATGGAGCTGAGGGCAGTATTATCAATATAAGTGCCGGAAGAATTGAATCCTCCGGCATCGGTAATGAAACGGTAATTACAACATATGGAGATATATACTTAAGCGGAACCGTGGAAGTTTGCAATGCAATTGATTCTCTTGGTACCGGTGGAATTGTCGATATAAGCGGCGATGCAGTTGTCACTGGAAATCATAATGGTGTTCATACATCTGGCAAAAATGCTTCTGTCAGCGTCAGCGATGCTGCAATTGTAAGAGGAAACTCCGCAATACACACTGAAGGTGAGCATAGCATTGTCACTATCAATGGAGGAACACTGGAGGGAAGCTGGTATACAGTATATGTTGATGGTTTTGACGGCACTGTTAACGTTAATGGCGGGGTAATAAAGGCAGTAGGCAGTCACAATATTGCAGTGTTCGCTCTAAACGTAAATATCACCGGCGGCATAATAGAGGCTATAGGCGGCGGATGCGAAACTATTAAAGCAGGTAATGTGAACGTGAGCGGAACCGCAAAGATCAAGGCAATCGTTGAGAATGAAATAGATTATGCATGTGCAATTGTTTGCTTTAGCAGCGCTGATATCCGAGGTGACGCTGAAATCAGTACAACAAGAGGTGCGGCCGTAGCAGGTTACTTTCCTATTGGAAACATTGTCATCAAAATTGGCGGTAACGTAAGCGTAACAGGCCGTGACGCTATTAGCGCATCAGGGGATAATGCAAAGATATACATAAACGGTGGTACATTAAATGCTTCAAACGCCGGAATAATTGCTGACGGAAGGAATGCGCTTGTATATGTAGACGGCGGCACCATCAATTGTGAAGATGATAAAAAAATATATGTTAGTTATGCGCAAAATGGTGTTGCGATAATACGTGATATGAGCACGGGAACGGTTGCATACGATCAGGGAAACAGTGTTGATTTAACGGCCATACCCGATGAAAAGGCATATTGGTATATTGATAACGGCAGCACGGGTATCAGGTATGTAAACAATACCAACATAGGTTTTGTTCCAGTGGATGGTATCACCATAAATACCAATTTAAGCTATCCCGTAGCTTTCCAGACGAATAATACTGAGTTGAATGGCCTAAATGCATCTGCGACGGTCGTTCCCGGCGGAAACCAGAAATGGAATACAAATATGACCGTCACAGTAAGGCTAACAGGAACGTCGGAGGCGGCAGGCACTCACAGCATTTTTCTTTCAAGCGAAAGTTTAGGCAAAAATGGGATCACTCTGCCTACCAGCGTACAGAAGACGTTTTCTCCAGGCCAGAGTATGGAAGCGGATGATACATTTATATTTACCTTTACAATGCCAGCGAGAGCGGTGACCGATTTAGTTGTTTCGCACAAGTTCAGCCCTGTAGTAACGTCTGAAGTCATAGATATCAGTGCGAACAACAAAAACGTAACGGTCGCAGGGAAGTGGTCTTGCGATTCTACGGGAAACACATATACTATTCTGGATAATGTTACGGTAATAGGCACAAACCTTGAAAGTTTGCCTCTGAGTTTTACTGTCAGCAATGATAAAAAGTTGATTTGGAACGCTCAAATAAGAGGCTTTGGATTAACCGATGGACTATTGAACGTCGCTACAAACACGGGTACCATCGAAGTTCCTGATAGCGGTAGAATTGAACAAATCAGCTACGCATGTGACAGCGCAATATATATGCCGTTTTATGGTAATGTTATCATCAGCGGCGGAATAGTAAGCAACGTTACTAAAAGCGCTGTTTCCGGCTCGAGGATTATAACATGCATAGTTAGCAGCGGAACGCTAAGCTCTGTTTCAGACGCTGCGATCGCGGGATTCGATACGGTTATTATAAGCGGTGGGACTATAACGACCAATGCACAAAATGCAATATTTAGCTGGGATAGTGATGCGCTTGTGCTTGTAAGCGGCGGCGCAATCAATTCTTCCGGTGCCAATAAATTTAGGATCAGTGGTGAAAACGGCATTCTTATTGACTGGAATAAAAATGCGGGTAATACGGTCTATTATGAAGGCACAGAGGATGACCTGACGACTGTTCCCGCCGGAAAAGCTCTATGGTCTATTAATAAGGTTAACTATTATGGTATCAAATACGCAAACGGTACGAACACAGGTTTTGCGCATATTCCCGATGTGACTGTAATGAAGGCGCCGCAGGCTGATCTGATAGTTGATCCTGTACCCATGAAAAAGTTTGGTGACGAATCGTTCAAGCTTTCTGCCACAGGCGGAAGCGGCGACGGCGCGGTTAAATTTAAACGAATTTCGGGTCCGTGCTTCGTACATGATGATGGTACCGTATCTATTAACGGTGCGGGCGACACTGTGGTTTATGCTTCGAAAGGAGAGAGCTTCGGCTATTTAGCCGCGGTTTCTGAGCCGATTACTATTAGCGTCCAGAAAGGCGACGCACCGGTTATCGCAACGCAATCAGTAAAAGTATACCGATCTCATGAGGCTTACGGAAACAGAGTGGATATAACAAAGTTGCTACCTTCGGTAAGAGGATCCTCATCATATAGTGTCACAAGCTCCAATACATTGGTTCGGAATCCATCTGTATCCCCCCAAGGAATACTGACCTTTGATACCGCATCATCACCTGTGGCTGCTTCCGAAAGTATAACGGTCGAGGCGGTAATGACCAATTATAACACTGCCACTGTCACTCTGGTGGTAGATTTAATCGACAGAAAAGTGCCTGTGGTCACCCCAACTGACAGTATGTCGCTTGCCCGCGGCATGCCGCTATCCTCGGTATCGATAGCATTAATTGCCAACGATAACGGGATCAGGGTACCAGGTATTTTCACATGGGATGACCCGTCATATAGGCCTGCAGCTGATGCTCCTGCACAAGCATGGACATTTACACCAAGCGATCCCGTAGTATATGAAACGGTAACCGGCTTTGCGTCCGTATATGTGCATAAAGTGTCACCAGTGGGCACACCAACATATAAGGAAATTATGGTTGGCGGCATGACACTTGCCGACGCTGAATTATATTGCGATTTTACTAATCCATATGACGGCAGTATTATTACAGGTACGCTTGCTTGGCATGATCATGAGATGACCCAGGTAGAATTGGACAGATCGTATTACTGGTCATTTAAACCTGACGATAAAGCGAACTATGAAGAGATAATGGGAATTATAACGTTATTTAAAGTACATTTAAGATACAATGTTTCATTGCACCCTGCTATAGGCGGTGATTCGACGATATCGGCTGTAAGCGCATTGCCAAACGAAAAAATCTGGATTAACGCTTCACCGCACATCAATTATGTATTTGAAAAATGGGAGACTTCACCCTCGGTATCTTGGAGCAGCTATGGGGCGTATGCGGCATTCATAATGCCTGCCGGTGATGTACAGATCGCTGCTGTTTATAAGTATATTAGTCCAAACACCCCCACGACCGGGGTAACGATAGGAGGCGCTCCGGTTAAATATATATACAAGGCCGGTGGAGCGAACAGCCCCGTTCATCTTTGGGCAAAAACAATACCTTTAAGTGCATCATTTATAAATTGGAGCGTTGATAAGCAAACGTTGGCTAAAGTCAGCAATTCAGGTAAAGTTACTTTCACAGGGGTTGAAGGCACGGTGCGCGTTTCAGCAAAGGTAGCGGGAACCAATATAAGCAGTTATGTAGATATTGAGATCGTTAAGAATATTACGAATATCGATACGCCAGTGAAATCCATATATATTAAATCTGGAGAATCGCAATACATACCATACATTGCATACGATACAGGAAAAGAGGTGTGGGCTCATCTTACATGGAAAAGCTCAGCCCCGAAGATGGCGGCTGTATCTAAAACGGGAAAAGTTACGATACCGAAGAATGTCAAAAAAGGCAAGGTTTTAATAACAGCGAAAGCGGCGAATGGTAGTCGTCTAAGAATCATTGTGAATATTTCAGGAAAAGCAATAAAATTGACCAGAGTTTCGGTCATAGCGCCGAAAAGCTTAAAAATTGGGCAAAAAAGCAAATTGAGGATAAAACTTTCTCCTGCGCAAGCTACGGGGTCGCCAATCACGTTCAAGTCCTCATACCCGTCTGGACTGTATATTGATAAAGCCGGATTGCTCACCGCAATGAAAAAAGGAACATATACAGTCACAGCCAAGGCCGGCAAGTTGAAAGTTACAAAAAAGATAAAAGTAACGTAGTTAAATAAGCAACTGCACTTTTCATTAAACAATCGACCTTTTGTAAATATTGCTTCCGAAAAAAATAATTATAAAGACCGCGTAACTTACGCGGGCTTTTTGTGTGCGGCGGCGGTAAATATAATGCGGCTGGGCGGTGGTTTTCCGTTTGTACGCCGGTACGCCCCTCATATACATTTTGTATATTTTCTATTGGACTTGAAAGCGGATATTAATTGAATCACAAGTATTAATCGCTTTGCAGGCTGCTTTGCCTATGATAAAACATATGCGCTAAAAATTATCAAAATTGTATTTAGATTGTAAAGTTGGAAGCATTGTTTTATAAAATTGAATGTTAAAATAAAAACAATTCTTAATATCAGCTTCTAACCAAGGATAAATATCCGTTTATAACAGCAACTAAGTCTATGGATCATTATATAGGTTTTATAGTTATAACTATAGCTTTAGATCATTTAAAATTACCCATAGGGAAACTGGCAATGTTATGCGTGTAATGGTTTCCGTAAGATGTATATAAAATAAATTCTCTTTTAGTAATATGGAGTGTGTTTTATGGGAAAAAATATTATTATTTTTGGCGGTGGTTACGCAGGGATACAGGCCGCGAAGAAATTGCTGAAGACGAGCCACGGTGATAATACCACAATAACAATTATAGACAGGAATCCATATCATACTCTTTTGACGGAACTCCATGAAGCCGCGGCGGGAAGGGTGCCCCCGCAAGCGGTGCGTATACCGTATAATGAGATTTTCCGCAAAGGGAAAGTCAATGTCATAGATGACATCGTATCGCATATAGATTTTTCCGCTAAGACAATAAAAGGCATATCAAAAACATATGGCTTTGATTACCTCGTCATTGCCACAGGCAGCCGCCCGGCGTTTTTCAATATACCGGGGGCCGAAAGGTTCGGTTTCAAATTATGGTCATATAAAGAATCTCTGCTGCTAAGGGAACATATTGCCGATTGTTTTATCCGCGCATCTGAATGTGACAGCATGAACAAGCGCAAAGAGCTTCTTTCCTTTGTTATAGCCGGAGGCGGGTTTACGGGGGTAGAAATGGCGGGCGAACTTGCGGAATGGCGTGATTATCTGTGCCGCCATTATTCCATAAACAGGGCCGAAGTGAGCATCACATTAGTAGAAGCCATGCCCGATATCCTCGGTGTTTTTAAGCAAAGCCTTGTTAAAAAAGTAAAAAAGCGCCTCGAAAAGATGGACGTAAAGATACTTACGGACGCTGGCATCACTAGCGTAGAACACAACAAGACCATGATAGGGGAAAAAACCCTCGGCGGCACTTTGATTTGGACGGCGGGGATACAGGGAGCATCCTTCCTTAAGAGTAGCGATCTAAAGATGGATAACAAATTCAGGGTCGATACCAACGAATATTTGCAGTCCAACCAATACGATTTTGTATTTTGCGCGGGCGATATAATCTGTGCGGGCAATTCATACCCTCAGGTAGTCGAAACGGCGGTGCAATCCGGAAAGACCGCCGCGTTGAACGTCAGAAAGCACTTCAAAGGCCATAGCATGAAAAAATTCAAACCAAAGTACCACGGCACGGTAGTTTCGATAGGTTTCTGGTACGCGGGCGCAAATGTAATGGGAATGAGCTTTACAGGCATATTCGGTACGGCGATAAAGCAGCTTATCAACCTACGCTATATGTGGAAGCTGGGCAAAGTGCGCCTCGTTGTAAAATACCTGCTTAACCACTTCATCTATAAATACCTTTTCAAAGGGCTAAAGATCAATTCAATAGAAAATACAAAGAAAAATATAACCCAGGATCTTTCGGTACTGGATTGATATTGCCCTTTCGTAACTAAAAATACCGCGAGGAAATAAGGGAATATTTAGGAGGTTGCTACATGGCTTCGGTGATTGACCGCTATGCAGAGATGCTGATTGAGAAAGAAATAAGTGAAAACACATTGATCTCCCCCTTTGTATGGAGAGAAGAAAACGTAGGGGAAAGGGAAGGCAAAAAAACGCTTTACGGGCTTTGCAGAAGTTGTATGCAGGGCGACTGCGTCACTTTGGTCCATATGGAAAACGGTGTTGTTACGGGTGTTGAAGGCAGGGAAGGGGTGCCCCCAAATTACGGCAAGCTTTGCCCGCGCGGCAAGGCTGCAACGATGAATCTGTATAATCCATACAGGGTAAAGACCCCGCTCATGCGCACAAACCCGGAAAAAGGACTGAACGTTGACCCGCGCTGGAAAGAGATATCGTGGGATGAAGCCCTCACTATTACCGCAAACGAGCTCAAAAAAGTATACGACGAAGATCCGAGAGGCTTTTTGTTGTGCGAAGGCTGGGGCGAAAGGGATACCATTCTGCGTAACCCGTTCAGGCTGGCGTTCGGCACGCCGAATTCCGTCGGTTCACACGGGCCTACGTGTTCGGTGCACTACGCAACAAATCTGGTTATGGGCAGTTACCCGGTTTCCGTCGTAGACCTTGAGTATTGCAATTATCATATAACAATAGGCAGGTCACTGGGGCCGAATTTCGCGACATCGACAGGAACAAGGCTTTTTACAAGGGCTTTGGAACGAGGGATGAAGCTCATTTGCGTGGACCCGCGCTGTTCCTACGAAGCGTCTAAGGGTGAATGGGTTCCCATCGCGCCCGGTGAGGATTTTGCCTTTGTTTTAGGCATGGCACATTCGATGATGTATGATGTGCAGGTATATGATACATGGTTCCTGAAAAACAGGACAAATTGCCCGTACCTGCTTGATGAAAAAGACGAGTATATAAGGGATAAAGAAACAGGCAAACCTCTTTGCTGGGATCTCAACACAAATAAAGAAGTACCGTTTGATACCGAAGGCGCCGATTTCTCGTTTGAAGGCATCTATACCTTATCCGATGGGAAGAGGGGCAAAACCAGCTTTACAAGGATAAAGGAGGATTTCGCCAGATATACGCCGGAGTGGGCGGAAGCGCTCTCTACTGTCCCCGCGGCGACTATTAGAAGGATAGCGAAGGAATTTGTTGAACATGCGAGCATCGGTTCAACCATTACGATAGACGGTTTCGAATTCCCCTTCCGTCCGGTTTCGCTAAATATTGAAAAGAACACAACTAACCACAGGGGCGGAACCTATACAGACCTTGTCGGCAAAATGATAAACATGATGGTCGGCTCCATAGAGGTGCCGGGCGGCTGCCTTGGATGCGGATACAGGTGTGAGCGTTCGCTGCGCCCTAACGAGGATGGCACGGTTATCGGGGATTACGAATGTATAGATAAACCATGGTCGTTCCCGCCGGACCACGTTGCAATGACGGAGTTTTTCCCCAATTCGCACACCACGCTGCATGTAGGCGTCAACGCGATGCTGGAGCCGGAAAAATTCTATATGGATTACACGATAAAAGCATGGCTGACCATCGGCGGAAACCCGATACGTACAAATTGTGAGCCGCATAAATACATCGAGGCGATCTCAAAAGTGCCGTTCGTTTTCTCCATCGCTTACCATATCGACGAGCCGACGATACTTTCGGATATCGTTCTGCCGGAGCACAGCTTTATGGAACGCCTGCGCGTTGCGCCGTATTATCCTTCGCATCAGTCGCTCGCAAAGGACGTTATGAGCCTGCAGATGGTACAATACCGCCAGCCTGTGCCGGCGTTGTTCAATACATGGCATGTTGATGACATATTCCTTGAGCTTGCAGACAGGATAGGTATATTGAAGGGCGAAGGCGGGTTGAACGATGTTTTGAACAACACGGTAGACCTGATAATAAAAGAGCATGGCCTCAACCTCAATGATCCGTATAAGCTCGATCTGGATAAACGTTATACATTAGAAGAAATATTTGACCACCAGATACGCGGGTGGATGTTTAACGAAAAGGGCGTCGGGCTCGAAGAGCTGGATAAGGAAGGTTACCTTGCCTACTGGCGGCCGCAGAAGAACGGTTACAATTATTTCTATTACCCGGGAAAAACCACGAGGCATGAGTTCTTCTTTAACCATCTTAGGAACACCGGCCGAAACCTCGAAGCCAATTTGCGCAAGCATAACATAACCTTCCCGGGCGTTAAAGACGAAAACTATATCTGGGAAATGTATGAGCCTATCCCGCACCATATATTCAATTCTGAAAAGGATGCGCCGAAGGAGTTTGACCTGCGCGTCATGAACTGGAAAACACCCTATTATTCTTCGGATACCGCCAACGTCACGGGCAACCCGTGGCTTGCGGAAATGTTCCTAAATGACCCGTATGAAGCGGTGGCATGCATCAATACCGCAACCGCTGCAAAGAAAAATTTGAAAGACGGCGATAAGATCACCATTTCGTCTCTGTATGGTTCCGTTGACGCGATCGTACGGACTTCTGAACTGTTTCATCCTAGGGCAGTTGGCGTCTCCGGATGCTATGGCGGCGGAACGAAATTGAGCAACCCGCTCTACAGGAAAGGGGCGGATTACAACCTGCTCCTAACCACTGCCGTTGATTCGCTAGACGCCGTCAGCGGGGGTCAGGAAGTTTCGCCCAAAGTCAAGATATCCAAGAGAAAGTAGGTTTGTATTATGAGATATGGAATGCTTATAGACCTTAGGAAGTGTGTCGGCTGCACCGCTTGCTCTATCGCGTGCAAAGGCGCGAACGCGACGCCCGCCGGAATCAATTATAACAAAATAAAGAAGTATGAAGTCGGGTCTTTCCCGAATGCAAAGATGAAGAGCATACCGATGCCGTGTATGCATTGCGACGACGCGCCGTGCCAAAAGGTATGCCCGACGCACGCAACGATAAAAAACGAAGACGGTATAATAACTATCGACCCAAAAAGGTGTATCGGCTGCAGGGCTTGCATAATAGCATGCCCGTATGAATCGCGGCAGTTTCTTTGGGAAGTTGGGAAATATTACGAAGGCCAAAACGCCACCCCTTTTGAAGATGAGAAATCAGATGCTTTTGAGGAGGGGATAGTCACGAAATGCAAGTTTTGCAGGGACCGCCTGTTAGACGGCGAAATGCCTGCGTGCGTACAGACATGTATAGCTAACGCGCGCCATTTTGGTGATCTGGACGACCCGAACAGCGATATTTCAAGGATGATAGTGGAGAGCGGCGCTGTTCCTTTCCGGGAAGAACAGGGAACAAAACCTTTG
>JAVBOF010000139.1:0-4871 GCA_031550915.1 Eubacteriales bacterium
CGGCGGTATTTTTACGAAAATTGCGGATATCGGCGCGGACTTAATGAAGATCGCTTTCAAAATCAAAGAGGATGATCCCCGTAACCCCGGTGTTATAGCGGATTGCACAGGCGACAACGCCGGCGACAGCGTAGGGCCGACTGCAGATGGTTTCGAAACCTATGGCGTGACCGGTGTTGCACTGGTATCTTTCATTGTTTTGGCGGTAGGTCACGGAAACACTGTAATGCAGTCCGCACTGCTTACATGGATTTTTGCAATGCGGATAATGATGGTAATTGTTTCTGTCGTTGCGTTTTACATTAATTCAGCAATCAGCAAAGCACTTTACTCAAAAGCGATTGATATGGACTTTGAAAAACCGCTGACTAGCCTGGTTTGGATAACATCGATATTTTCAATCATCATCACATTTGTAGTCAGCTTTTTGCTTATTGGGCCAAACAGCGTAATTGCGGAAAGCCATGCGAATCTTTGGATTGTATTCTCCATCATTATCAGCTGCGGCACTTTAGGCGCCGCTTTGATCCCGGAATTTACAAAGATGTTTACCAGCAGTAAATCCGCTCATGTAAAAGAAGTCGTCACATGCTCAAAAGAAGGGGGACCTTCTCTCAATATCCTTTCCGGATTGGTTGCCGGAAACTTCAGCGGTTTTTGGATCGGTATATTGTTTGCTGCATTGATGTTTATCGCGTATATAGCGAGCGGATTTGGTCTTAGTGATATTATGGTCTATCCTTCGATATTCGCGTTCGGGCTTGTCGCATTCGGATTCCTGGGCATGGGGCCTGTGACCATTGCGGTAGACAGCTATGGCCCGATTACCGACAACGCGCAATCGATTTATGAGCTTTCTATGATAGAAACAATTCCGGAGATCGAAAAAGAAATAGAAAGCGAGTATGGATTTAAACCGGATTTTGAAAAAGGCAAATACTACCTTGAAGCAAATGACGGAGCCGGTAATACATTTAAAGCTACGGCTAAACCAGTGCTTATAGGTACAGCAGTAGTGGGCGCGACGACGATGATATTTTCATTGATACTGGTGATACAAAACGCGTTGGGAGTAGCGCCCGAATCAATCCTGAATCTGCTTAACCCGTATACGATAATCGGCTTACTTTGCGGCGGCGCGGTCATTTACTGGTTTACAGGGGCGTCCACGCAGGCTGTTACCACCGGCGCGTACCGCGCTGTGGAATATATCAAGGCAAATATAAAACTGGGACCGGATGTCAGCCAGAAGGCGGCAACAGAATCATCAAAAGAAGTCGTAAAAATATGTACCCAATACGCCCAAAATGGTATGATAAATATCTTCATAGCTGTTTTCTCTTTTGCGATAGCGTTTGCCTGCTTCTCGGCGCCGGTAAAAAGTACGGAGCCCGTCGCCTTTTTTGTGGCATACCTTATTTCAATTGCCTGCTTCGGATTGTTCCAGTCGGTGTTTATGGCGAATGCCGGCGGTTGTTGGGATAACGCAAAGAAGGTTGTTGAAGTTGACCTTAAAGAAAAAGGTACGGAGCTGCATGACGCAACTGTAGTGGGAGATACGGTAGGCGATCCGTTTAAGGATACATCTTCTGTTGCGCTCAATCCCATCATAAAGTTCACGACTCTGTTTGGGCTCCTTGCTATGGAAATAGCTATTTCCGACGCTTTTCGCTCTATATCAACATATGTAGGGATAGTATTCCTTATAGTAGCTTTAGTGTGCGTTTGGCGGTCCTTCTATAGCACGCGGATTCAAAAGAAAGCGCAAAAGACTGTTGCGAAACCGGCCTTGGAATACAACAAAAAATAAACCGCCTATGTACGGCCGCTAATTAATTAGGCTACAAAATGCGATCGACATACGAAATTCGAATAGACAAGCAAAGAAATGCTCTTAATCGCAGTATTAAGAGCGTTTTTTCTAATTGCAATTTGTTATCATATGTATCTTTGTGGCTATATATGATAAAATATATTTATATAATATACATTAGTTTATCTGCATGGATGCATTTTGGAGGCAATGTTATATGAATAAGGCAATGATAGGCAAGGAAACCCCAAAGCACTATTTGGACGCTGTGAACAAGGCGCGGGATGCTTTTGCTTCACGGGATCCGCAGACGATTGAAAAATTGAGCGGCGCAGAGTGGAACGGGGAATTATCATCATTTATATTCAAGAGTATCGGTCAGGAGCTACAAGTACATTATCCAGACGGGAATGTTTGCTTTTCCGGAGAGGACAGGATACCCGCATTGTTTTGGAGGATATCCATTGTAAATTATCTAGGACACGCGTCGGGAATCCCTTTAAGTAATGAATTTATACCGTTCCGAAGCTTAAAAAGCGGTATGATGTATGCACGAAATTTTAAAGGCATGACGGAAGACCGGCTGGTGCGCAAGCTTTCCCGCCAAAACTTTGATGAAATCCGCAAAGCGGCTACCGCACTGGAAGGCAGGGTATTCGATACAAAGCATTTTCATGCTGAATTTGATGTTTTCCCACAATTTCCGATGCAAATTGTGCTTTGGCCTGGGGATGACGAGATGGAAGGCAGCGCTACTGTATTGTTCAACTCACGCGCGGATCATTATTTGCCAACCGAGGACAGTTCGTATCTTGGATTTGTGCTTTCAGATATATTGATAAGCCAATGGCAGGAAATGTTTAATTATTAATAAGTAATTAAGCTGTAGATATTACACAGAAAAGGTTATTGCAAAAAAATGTCGAATACTATCCATTATTAGCCAGGTTGTCAAAGAATTACTTTTTAGTGTACAAGCCAGTGTATTAAACATAAATTCATATACTGATTGCAGCGGAAAGGAGCAAGACATGCAAAAGGCAACTTTTTCTGGGGATAAGCAGATCATTTTCATAGATAGCGATATGCCGGAGACAGAAGATGATAAGCTTGTTATTAGGGTGCGAGCGTGCGGCATATCGTCACAGGAAAAAACAGCATATCTCGATGGCCAACATAAAGCCGGCAAAGAGATCGCCGGAACGATCCATCACCAAAATTCCTCCTTAAATTTTAGTAATGGCGACAGGGTTGCCGTGTATTCGCCGCTTCACAGGCAGCCAAGTATCAGTAATTTCATCAAAGCCCATCCAAAGAGTGATTCAATTGAATATCCCCACGGCTTTGCAGAAAATATTATTTTAAGCGAAGAAGATATTATCCCTATACCTGACGCGGTAGAGATGGATACGGCGGTATTGCTGCTGGATACGTTTGGAACGCCGTCTCATGGCCTTCGCATGGCAAACGCTGAAAATGCTAAAAGCGCTTGTGTCATTGGCTGCGGGCTACGTGGATTAAGCAGTATCTTTTTATTAAAGGCTTGGGGTGTAGAAAACATAATTGCCATTGGAAACCATCCTTTCAGGCTCCGTAAAGCCCATGAAATGGGTGTTGATATTGTTGACTATTCAACGACCGATGCCGTCGAATATGTCAATACATTCATTGGCGGCGCGGATATCATAGTATTTACGCCTGACGCCGGTTTTCCTTTTGAGAGTTCAAAGAAGCTGTTAAAAAAGGATGGTGTTATCGTTGTTCTGCTGCATAGCAAAGAGGATGACGGATACGATCTTTGGAAGGACGAGAGCGTAAAAACTATAGTTGCCTGGTATTTTACTAAGGAGGATTATCTTAAGAACATTGAGATGTATCTAAACGGTCAGCTTGATGGATGCCGGTCTTTCATTTCGCATAAGTTCCCGCTGGAAAAGCTTCAGGAGGCTTGCGACAAGTATTATTTCGGCCAGTGTATGAAGGTAATTGTTGAGCCCTGATCTTATCTGAAAATTTTAGCCGTCGCGATAATATTTTACATGCGGCGGCTTTTCTTATTTATAAAGGCATTGACAACACAATATTCAGAAAATAAACTTACGGTATAAGTATGATTTGGCGGTGAAAAAATGGATAAGGGGCTTATCGAAGGAATAGTTATCGCTCAATATGAGAAAATACTTCCTGTCGTCAAAGCAAACGGCGAAATGTTCGATATCTACGATGAGCCGTTGATCGGCATTGGCGCGGCAGATGACCCGCTGTTTTTGAAATTGCAGCGGGAACATTGCGTTGGGGCGCATCATATGCTGCCAACGGATTGGCTGGAAGGCGCTAAAAGCGTGATATCGGTATTTTTTCCGTTTTCGCAACAGGTTAAGCACAGTAATTCGCTTAATGGGGATATAGTGTCTGAAGAATGGCTGTTGAGCAGGTACCACGGGCAAAACGCGCTTGCGGATGTATGTGCGGGATTGGCGGAACGGCTAAACGCGGATGGCTATGAAGCTGTCCCTCCGTTTATGGACAAAAGATACATGACCCGCTTTACAAATATAAACAATGATACTAACGTGAACACCACAAACTGGTCAGAAAGGCATACCGCTTTCGTTTGCGGGCTTGGAACGTTTGGGCTATCCGCGGGGCTTATAACGAAAAAAGGCGTGGCGGGCAGGTTTTGCAGCGTTGTTACCGATGCTGAGATAAAGCCGGATATCAGGGAATATACGGGATACCGGGATTATTGCATAAAATGCATGCGCTGCGCGCGCCGGTGCGTTCCGAAAGCTATAACAATGGATGCCAAAGACCATGTTCTGTGCGGCAAACACCTGACATGGGCCTCGGCAACCGAACCGGTATACGGCTGCGGTAAATGTCAGGTAGATGTACCATGTATGGATAAGATTCCGGGGAGGTAAGGCTTGATAAATTTTGATATCAGTGGAAAGACCGTTGTAATAACCGGCGCTTCGGGAGTGCTTTGTTCGTTTATGGCTAGGGAGCTTTGTGCGTGTGGCTGCAATATGGTGCTGCTATCAAGGGATGAGGAAAA
>JAVBOF010000148.1:0-7859 GCA_031550915.1 Eubacteriales bacterium
ATCCCCTATCAAATTGCTCTATAGAGCAATTTGAAGGTGTCTTTTGTTACTTTTCTTCAAGAAAAGTAACGGGAGTTTGAGGGCCGCGCCCTTAAAAACGTTCTTTTCTACCCTTCGGCTCCACTAAAATTAAAGTTATATTTCTTTATGCCGCCCAAGGCCAAAATAAAGCATACGACAATCAATACAATAAAGATCCCGTATGTCATCCAAAGCCTTGGCAAAAGGTCATAGCCGAAATTATGCATGTGGTAAGTCGCGTGCTGCAACGGTGAACCCCACGCCGCAGCGAGGTTCGCGATATACATCTGCCGCTCGTCAAGCTGCATGAACGCGTTGAAAGTCTGCGGGCTCAATAAAAACCCGTATAGGCTGAAAATGAATATACTGGCAACTCCCCAAAGCTGGTTTTTGCGCAACGTCACGGTAAGCATAATGAAAACCGTCAGCAAAGTGTAAAGCAGCATTAGCAAGAATATGACGCCCATGCAGGCGTAAGGCCTGCTCATTTCAAGCGTTTTAACCAAAGCGGGCAGAGCAACGGCTTTCCCAGCGCCGGAATATCCGAGTATCGCCGCCGTTTCGCTCCACTGGTTGCCTATGAAAGAATTGTTCATGCTTATCAAAACGGTCGCAATAAGTATGAAAGCCATATATACGGCTGTCGCGAGGATAACGTAAAGCATCTGCCCCAAAAGCCATACCATGCGCGAAGAACGCATGAGGTAAAACGGGGTAGCTGCGCCGAGGAACGGCATATCCGCAAACAATAGCAGCAACAGCAGCGATATAAGCAAAATGGAATTGCTGTCGCCGAACGTCCAGACGAAAGATTCGGCTATTTGCATTATCGTGTTCTGCTCATATGAAAACCTCACGGCCTTATCCGTTAGCAAAAAGCAGAGTATGAACGCCAGCGCGAACGTGATGATAATGCGCGGGTTTTTGTGCCATCTGCGAAAGTTGTATGTGGCTGTCAGCCAAACTTGCGGAAATCTATTCAAAGCTCAGCCTCCTTTTGCACGCGAGGTGGAAAGCTATGGAAGCCAGCACTATCAATTCAAACACAAATAAAGCTATTCCCCACGCTCCGCCCGGCCATATATTCTGCGGCGCGAGCCATTCCTGCGGGTTTATGATGTAGATATCCTTCAAATACCTTTCGCTGATGATTATCAATACATAGTACATAACAAAAGGCCATGCATAGGCCATATACCGGCTTTGCGTTGCGGTGGCGAACGTCAGGCCGATTAGCGACCAAAACCATCCGCAAATGAAAAACATCAAAGCTTTTGAAACCACTTCCATAACCATCGAAGGCTGCCCCGGCATACCCATGCTTTCCATGCCTTTTTCCACGGGCATGTCCATCTGCATCCCCATATCCATAGGCTGGGACGCAAGCTCCATCGGCGTGAATACGAGTGCGAACAAGGCGAAACATAAAAGTATGCCGATGAATAAAACTAATCCGCCGGAAAGCCCCGCGGATAGTGATTTTGAAAATATATATCTTTTGCCGCTTGTACGGAATAGATACGCTTTTATATAGCCGCTTTTAACGTCGTCGATAACGCTTGTGGTGTAAGGCAGGGCACAAAGGATTGGTACGAAGAACAAAAACGTCTTGCTTGAAAGCGATGTCAAAACGGCCTGGGTGTGGAAATCCGGCATTATCCCCATTGCTGTACCGCTTTGGAAAACGCCGACTATTTCACCTGCCGCGCCAACAATGACCGCAATTAATGTGCCCGCGACAGCTATTATAAAGCCTTTTGAACTTATTGCCATTTTGATGTCCGTACGAATCGTGTAGTTCATGCCTTGCCTTTCATTTAGAGCTTTTTATTTCTTCCTGATAAAGCCAAAGGTTTTCTACTACGCTTACAATATATTGTATATATCAGACTAGTTTATATACATTATATACGACAAAGAGAATGAACGGTGTAAAATATACGTCAACAAAATGTTAATAACCTAAATTTCTATCGATGATGCTGCCGTCTATTGCATTGAAGCTGAGAAAGCTAAAACCCTGGATTTTATTCAAGTATTCGTTATTTTCATCTAACGCATTGCCGCCCTCTTCCGGTTTACTATATTTATCGACTGAATAGCCGAAGAAATCATAGACAAATGCGCTGATTCCATCCGCAAGTTTCTCGTCATTAATAGTCAATAACTCATACTCAACTTTTTCAGGCGCTTTTGAATGCTTGTTTTCCAATTCAAGTATACTTTGTTTAATCTCTTCGTGCGCGGAATCATATTCCTGCTTATTTGAAAAATTCTCTTCTTTATTAAATTCTGCATTAGGATTATTTAGCAGAGTTTTATATTTTAAGATCATCTCTTCAAGTTGACTTTTGGAATATTGCGGATCACTTAAACTATATCGATATGCCGGTTTATTACCAAAAAGGTTTTTAATGATTCTTTGGACTTTGTCTTTGTCAAATTGGTCCGGAAACACTTCCACGACTTGTATCTTAGCATTAATATCTTGAGGCGCTTCGCAGTTGATGTTTAATTCTAGGGAATCGTTTATCTTTTCAGAATTTGTTTAGGTATTGCATGGCTAAAATGTTAGAGTTCGCCCTTGAATCAGGATCAAAATTACCATATATTTTCTAATGTTTGTAGACTTTATTCTTATAACATAATACAATTATTTAAAATACAGTTAAACGATGTTAATGTGATATCGGAAATCAACATAGGAGCGGTAATAAATTTGGCTAATCAAATGCTTGGGATAACGGCACTTGTTTTTGCTTTGATGAGTATACCTTTCATTGTTTTTGCAATGAAGTCTAAGAGAAAAGACAGTGTTTATAAATATTTCATTTTACTTTGTATCAGCAATGTATGCTGGATGCTGATGCAAGCCTCGTTTTATTTATTGCCGGACGCTTCAAGCGCTGTTTTCTTTTGGAATTTGCGCTTAGTATTCGTCTTTACCACTTGCGTCTTTGCATATTTTGTAATTCTAAGTTCCGTAAAACGGCTTGACATAAAATCCTCTCCTGAGATGTTCCTGTTTGTTTTTCCTTTTGTTACGTTGATTTTTGTCTTACTTGATCAATTCTTGGGAACGACGCTTATCAATATGAACGCCAATGTTATAAGCAAGAATGGAGCTCGGGCTTTGGAGCTGAAGTATTCACTCTGGTTCATCTTACACTCGGCATTTTGCTATATAATTGTCGTTATCGCTGCATGTACGGTGATTTCACACTACCGCAAGATGCCTGCAAGGTACCGAACGCCTATAATAATATTGTTTTCCAGTGTAACGATTGCGCCAATTGGTTCTGCATTGGCAATTGCAAAAGTTCTCCCATTTGATCTCGATTTGGCCCCATATATTAGCATTCTTGGCCAGATATTGTGTTACTTTGCCCTTGCTAATCC
Organism: Eubacteriales bacterium; assembly: GCA_031550915.1. GTDB lineage: Bacteria > Bacillota > Clostridia > Christensenellales > MGBC116941 > JAVBOF01. The sequence continues at coordinate 3,421 of JAVBOF010000148.1, forward strand.
GCATTCCGTAGGCACGCTTGCCTCTCCACGGGACGTTATCTTTGAAAACGCCGATCACGCGATGTTTATAGTTAACCATGATAATGAAATTATCGACTTTAACCTTGCCGCCGGTAAGATAACAAAAATAATAGAGAAGGACTTATTAAAGCAAACTTCCTTTGAACGGTGGCTGGATGCCTGGCTTTCCCATTTTAACGGGGAATGTGTGGATGAAAATCAGCAGATATTTACCATTCATGAGGAAAACGGCGATTCCCATTTTCAAGTGGTCCGCAGCTTGCTATATAGCAGCAAGAAGCAGATCGGAGCTTACCTTGAATTGAAGAACATCACACCGATAATGACAATGATCCATATACTGCAGGATTCCGCTTATTTTGACGGCCTAACCGGCCTTCCCAACCGTAATTATATGATTCAAAAAATGGAGTTGTGGGACAAAGAAGATGCGTTACCTCTCGGTATCGCGGTTGCCGATCTAAATGATCTCAAGCGAGTCAACGATAGTCACGGGCATATTGAGGGTGATATTTTGCTTCAAGCTGCGGCGAAAGCGCTTACGTCGCAGCTGCCTGCCGGTGCGGTAGCTGCGCGCATGGGCGGTGACGAGTTTATCTGCTTTGTTCCAAACGCAACGTCGGAAATTATGGAGAGCTATATACATTCTGTTGAGACGATGTGCGAAGAACTCTCAAAAGATAAAACAACAAAACTATCCATAGCAATGGCATATGCGTTGCGAACGACAATGGGCACATCCATCACAGAAGCGATCAAGAAGGCCGATATCGATATGTATGCTACAAAAAATAACCGCCGAAAAAACAGCTCGTATTCGGAATCAATGTAATCGTTTTCTCACCAAATAAAATTTATAGAGAAAAATGATAATCTTAAATTGCATATATAGCGCAAAGATATCTTTGTATACCTGAAAGACTCGCAAGACTCCAGCGCCGCTTTGAAGGCCGCTGGATATAGAGAATTATCAAAACATAAAGGTGGTAAAGCATGGATGAGATCAAAAAACTATCCGAACTCGACGATAACCAGTTGAATCAAGCTATAGGTGTATTTATTGAAGGTTTCTATTTTACGCTGTCTAGTGTCACAAAAGATAAGGATAAACTGCATAAGCTGTTCAAAGCCTCCCTTGACTACAATATGACTTACGCCTATTTGCAGGACGGAACAGCTATTGGCTTTTTAGGCTTAGCCGATTATCAAAAACGCCCGATAAAACTGGACAGAGAAATCTATACACAAATAATAGGCAGGGGATCTTATAATGCAATGAGCGCGGCTTTTGAAAATGGGAAGGATATAGGCCCACAGGACATACTAATTGACTACATCGCAACAAGCCCGGAGCACAGAAGCCAAGGCGTCGGGACACAGCTGATTACTTTTATCCGTGATACTTTGGGCTATAAACAAATACAGCTCGAAACGTATTCAAAAAATACCAGGGCACTTGCTTTCTATGAAAGGCTTGGCTTTAAGGTTATAAAAGTCAAAAAAAGCTTTATGATGATGATTTATGGATATGGCAGTCTCGTTACTTTAAGAACCGAAACGGAATAAGCATTTGGTATTGCAGATAACACAGCCGATGACAATATCCTGTACTTAAATAAAGCGACAAAGGTTTTTGATATCCGATACCTAAGCCATGGCGTCCAACTACGACTTTTTTCTATTAACGGTAACCCTGCGTTTATGTGTATCCGACGATTACACATTATTACTTGTTTCTGACTTTCTTGACGTATGGGGCATCCAAACGATCCCGTATTCTCAGATGGATGTTTGGACAAAACAATAGTTGAAACAGCTACGGTATGCCGGACAGTTCTATAGGTAATGAGCTTCTTTATGCGCTTTATATAATTGTTTGCCTGATGTATAATTTAGACAGACAAGATTCCAGAGTTGAGCCTCAATATCCAAACTCGCCCGTTTACTGTTTTATAGCCTGTGTTTACACGCTTTCCGGCGACAGGCTCAAAATAGCGCAAGGTGAATATACGGTTTATTACAGCAAGCTAAAGCGAACTATATTTGAAAGAAACTTTTCCCAACCTATTGACAAATAAAAGGCTTTATGCGAGTATAAATATCATATTTGTTTTAGGAGGACGCAAAATGCTATTTATGCTATTAAGCATTATTATTATAGCTGTCATTATCGTAATCTGCGGTAATGTGGTTTTGCGTTTTGCTGAATAAGGGAAAGTGTTTTCACGGCCCCCTGCAAACGCAGCAGGGGGCTTTAATTATTTAAGGAGCTAATATAATGAACTATCAGAGTCTTTTTATCAACGTCGTACTAGTAATTATCATTGCCATTATTGGCAGTGTTGTTTGGCGTTGCGTTGGTAGCGGGGGCTGAAGGTAAAAACTTTCAAGGGCTTCACCAGCAAAATGCCGGTGAAGCCCTTTTTAGTTACCGGGTTAAAGGGAGGAGATTAAATGTTACTTAACGGAGCGCAAATCATAATAGAACAACTATGCGAGAACGGCGTTACGACGGTATTTGGATATCCGGGAGGCTCTGTGCTTCCGCTTTATGATGAATTATATAAAAACAACTATAGGCTTGATCACGTAATAACAGCGCATGAGCAGGGCGCGGCCCATGCCGCTGACGGCTACGCCCGCGTATCCGGCAAAACCGGCGTGGTTATAGCGACCAGCGGGCCGGGTGCTACAAATTTGGTCACAGGGATTGCAAACGCTTATCTGGACAGCGTGCCGCTGGTTGCCATAACCGGAAACGTCACTGTGCCGCTTCTGGGGAAAGACAGTTTTCAGGAAGTAGATATAGTCGGGATCACGCAGCCTATCGTAAAACACAATTTTGTAGTGCGGGATGTTAACGAGCTTGAAGATACATTGCGGGAAGCTTTCCTCATTGCAAACTGCGGGCGGCGCGGGCCAGTTCTGGTAGATGTACCGAAAAGTGTACAGACAGAAATCTGCGAATATAGCGGCAACCTGCCGGAAGAGGAAACTGGCTTTTCGGCTTCGTTTGATATAAAGCAAGCTGCAGAGGCGATAAATGCGTGCACGAAACCATATATCTATGCAGGTGGAGGTATTTTGGCAGGCATGGCGGAAGAGGAGCTGCTGGCCTTATCAGAAAGGCTTAACGCTCCTGTCGGGCTAAGCATGATGGGGTTGACGGCACTACCGGCGAGTTATGTACTGAATCTCGGCATGTGCGGTATGCACGGCAAATATGCGGCTGCAATTGCTCAATCCGAATGCGATCTGATGATAGCGCTGGGCGTGCGTTTTTCAGACAGGGCGACCGGAAATGTCGAATCATTCCGGCAGGGACGCGTCATTATCCATGTGGATATCGATATCGCGGAGATAGGTAAGAACGTCACTACGCATATAGACATTTGCGGGGATGTGAAACAGGTTTTACAAGAATTGTTGTCGATTCTCCCTGAAAAGAAAAACGATGAATGGCTCTCACGTATAAAGGAATTGAAGCATGCGGATACCTTGCCGCAAAACGAGGATTTTGCACCGGAAAACATTATAAAGGCGGTCGGGCTTTGCTTTGGCGGGGATACCGTTATAGCCACGGACGTCGGTCAACATCAAATGTGGGTCATGCAACACTATCCGTTTGGAAAACCTCGTAAACTGCTCACATCAGGTGGTCTTGGTACTATGGGCTATGGAATGGGCGCCGCGATCGGAGGATGTATTGCAAACGGCAGACAAAGGACCGTGCTTTTTACCAGCGACGGCAGCTTCGGGATGAACTTAAACGAGCTTGCTACAGCTGTATCGCAAAAGCTGCCTCTTGTGGTAGTCATTCTCAACAACGGCGTCCTGGGTATGGTTCGGCAATGGCAGGGCATGTTTTACGAAGAACGTTATTCGCAAACGACATTAGACCGCAGAACCGACTTCGTGTTGCTTGCCAAGGCGTTCGGCGCCAAAGGGTATCCGGCGGAAAACCTTCATCAGCTAAATGGCATAATAAAAAACCTGCCTGACGACGGCCCCACTGTAATAGACTGCCGTATCAGTAAAGACGAAAAAGTACTGCCTATGATCCCACCAGGTGGGTCTGTACAAAACATTATAAGGAGGTAATGAAATGGATAAGTTTTCAGTAGAAATGGTCGTCGCCAACCACTATGGTGTGCTTAGCCGCATTACGGGGCTTTATTCACGGCGCGGCTACAATATCGACAGCCTGTATGTCAACGAAACAGAAAACCCCTCGCTATCGCGTATGTTGATAGTTTCCAGAGGAGATGAATACACTCAGACACAAATGGTCCGACAACTTTCAAAACTGTATGACGTGAGGGAAGTCACGCTGATGGCAAAAGTGGACAGGTGACTTTACCCATTTAAACATAATAAAAGGAGAAACGAACATGAGTAAAATGTATTATGACAAGGAT
>JAVBOF010000113.1:0-11669 GCA_031550915.1 Eubacteriales bacterium
AAGGATAAAAAGAGCCGGATTGGGGCAGGATGCCGTATCCAAGGCTATGTTAAGCGGCGGGAATATTGCGAAAAACTTATTTACAGAGGCATATTCCATAGCTGACGATTCGGTTTACAAATATATTGGGCTTGGAAGATATGCGGATGTTGTTGTGCCCGGAATTGAAGCATTTATTGCAAAGGGCAGCCTTAGCACTTTGGAAAGGCTGACGGATGATTATTTATTGAACATATTCCGCAAGAGACGGATGGAGTCGTTCAGCATAGAACCTTTGATCGGGTATCTTTTGGCAAAGGAAAGGGAAACACAAGCCCTTAGGCTATTGATTGTAGCCAAACTTAATTCAGTGCCTTTTGACATGATAATGGAAAGGCTGCGTGAACAATATGCACAGTAATGGGAAAATAGCGGCAGTAGGCGATATAGACAGCGTTTTGGCATTCAAAGCGCTTGGCATAGATGTACATCCCACCATAGACGATGAGACTACGACGTCTCTGGTGTTCAATTTAGCAAAGGAAGGCTATGCGGTGATATTTATCACCGAGCAGGCTGCGGAAGGCATACCAGATATGCTGAAACGGTTTGCGACGGAGAGTTTTCCTGCAATTATACCGATCCCGTCAAACCGCGGAGGGACAGGTCTTGGAATGCGGCAACTTAAGCAGAACGTAGAGAAGGCATTGGGTGCCGATATCTTGTTCGGGAAAGAGGGTTGAAAACAACAATGCAAGGCAAAATCGTAAAGGTATCCGGGCCGCTTATTGTGGCCAGCGGTATGGCGGAAAGCAAGATGTATGATGTTGTCAGGATAAGCGAACAGCGCTTGATCGGGGAGATCATCGAATTGCGCGGCGAAATGGCATCGATACAGGTATATGAACAAACCGAGGGAATAGGCCCCGGCGAGCCTGTGGAAAGTACAGATGCACCGTTGAGTGTTGAGCTTGGGCCCGGGTTGATAGAATCGATCTTCGACGGGATACAGAGGCCTCTTGATATCATCAGGGACCTGACAGGGGACAGGATCGAGCGTGGAGTTGAAGTACCGTCATTAAATAGGGAAAAGCTATGGCGTTTTATTCCGATATCTGCGATCGGTGATGAAGTTGAACAGGGAGACTTCCTCGGCAAGGTGGATGAAACAAGTGTTGTTGAGCATAAAATAATGGTACCGTTTGGCGTCAGGGGCAGGGTCGAATGGATTGCAAACGGCGAAGTGCGCGTAACCGATATAATTGCGAAGATCCGGCAGGCGGACGGCAACTTGGCTGAGATACCAATGATGCAAAAATGGCCGGTGCGACGCGGCAGACCATACATTGAAAAGAAAGCGCCGCAGGAGCCTATGATAACAGGGCAGCGGGTCATCGATACATTGTTCCCAATCGCCAAAGGCGGCGTGGCAGCCGTGCCCGGACCTTTTGGAAGCGGGAAGACCGTTGTGCAGCACCAATTGGCAAAATGGGCTGACGCCGAGATAATAGTATATGTAGGCTGCGGAGAGCGTGGAAACGAAATGACGGACGTTTTGATGGAGTTTCCCGAGCTTAAAGACCCACGATCTGGCGAGCCCTTAATGAAACGTACCGTATTGATAGCGAACACCTCTGATATGCCGGTTGCCGCGCGTGAGGCGAGTATATATACCGGCATTACGATCGCGGAGTATTTTAGGGATATGGGCTACAAAGTAGCAATAATGGCGGACTCCACTTCCCGATGGGCTGAGGCGCTTAGGGAGATGAGCGGAAGGCTTGAAGAAATGCCGGGTGAAGAAGGCTACCCGGCTTACCTTTCCAGCCGTCTTGCAGAGTTCTATGAGCGCGCGGGCGTTGTCACCTGCCTTGGCAGTGATAAACGCGAGGGTGCGGTAAGCGCTATAGGGGCTGTTTCGCCTCCCGGCGGTGACACATCCGAGCCTGTTTCGCAGGGCACGCTGCGCATAGTTAAGGTTTTCTGGGGGTTATCATCATCTTTGGCGTACAGGAGACACTTCCCAGCGATCGATTGGCTAATGAGCTATTCATTATATACAGATCAGCTTGGCGGGTGGTTCAATAACAATGTAAACAGGGGCTGGATGGAACTTCGTACAAAAGCGATGCGAATTCTTCAGGAAGAAAGCAGCCTCCAAGAGATAGTACAGCTCGTCGGTATGGACGCGATTTCGTTGAAGGATCAGCTAACGCTTGAGATCGCGAGGAGCATTCGTGAAGATTACCTTCACCAGAATGCTTTCCATGAGATCGATACTTATGCGTCGCCGCAAAAACAGTATGGAATGCTTAGCCTTATAATTCGGTTTGGTGATTTGGGATACAAGGCTTTGGACAACGGCGCTGGGATAAAGGAGATAACGAGCCTGCCCGTGCGCGAAGATATTGGCCGTATAAAATACGTCAGCGAAGAAGATTTTACCAAGGCTTGCGGGGAAGCTAATGCCAATTTGAATGAGCAAATGGCGGAGCTTGGCTTGGAAGGAGGTCTTGAGGATGCTTAAGGAGTACAGGACGATAAGGGAAGTCGTTGGACCGCTTATGATGGTAGAAGGCGTTGAAGGCGTAAAATATGACGAACTTGTTGAAATAGAGCAGCAAAATGGGGATATACGGCACGGCAGGGTTTTAGAAATAAATATGGATAAAGCGCTCGTTCAGCTTTTTGAAGGCTCCCAGGGTCTGAAGATAAGCTCTTCTAAAGCCCGCTTTTTGGGGCACAGCGTGCAGCTGCCCGTTTCCCCCGATATATTGGGCCGTGTATTTGACGGCTTTGGAAGGCCAAAGGATGGCGGACCGGATATCATACCGGACAAAAGGTTGGATATCAACGGAAATCCTTTGAATCCTGCGGCGAGGGATTATCCCAACGAATTTATTCAGACCGGCATATCAGCTATAGACGGGCTGAATACACTGGTCCGTGGACAGAAGTTGCCAATATTTTCAGGATCGGGTTTGCCGCATGCGGAAATTGCCGCACAGATAGCGAGGCAAGCGAAAGTCCTTAGTGCGGATTCAAAATTTGCCGTTGTATTTGCGGCTATGGGTATAACGTTTGAAGAGGCAAACTACTTTATTACCGACTTCAATAAAACCGGAGCGATAGACCGCACGGTAATGTTTGTAAACCTTGCAAACGACCCGGCAATAGAACGAATAAATACGCCGCGCATGGCATTGACAGCGGCGGAATATCTAGCGTTTGACCTTGACATGCACGTGCTTGTAATATTGACAGATTTGACAAACTACGCCGAAGCCCTTCGCGAGGTTTCAGCCGCACGAAAAGAGGTGCCGGGGCGCAGAGGTTATCCCGGATACCTTTACACCGACCTTGCAACAATGTATGAACGCGCGGGACGCGTAAGGGGGCAAAAGGGCTCAATTACCCAGATACCGATATTATCGATGCCGGAGGATGATAAAACGCATCCGATCCCAGATCTAACCGGCTATATCACTGAAGGACAGATAATCCTTGCGCGGGAACTAAACAGAAAGGGTATCACTCCGCCTGTAGACGTTTTGCCGTCGCTTTCAAGGCTTAAGGATAAGGGCATAGGCAAGGGCAAGACCCGTGAAGACCACGCGGACACGATGAACCAGCTGTTTGCGGCATACGCGCGCGGCAAGGAAGCGAACGAGTTGGCCGTAATTCTTGGCGACGCGGCGTTATCGGATATGGATAAGCTGTACGCGAAATTTGCGACGGCGTTCGAGGACGAATATATCAACCAGGGTTTTGAGACTAACCGTACGATAGAAGAGACGCTAAACCTTGGATGGAAACTGATGGGCATATTGCCGAGTAGTGAACTCAAAAGGATAAGGCAGGAATTCATTGATAAGTACTATCCCGGATTTGATGGTGAGGATGGAGATAACTGATGGCAGCAGGCATAAGGGTCAACCCGACCCGCATGGAGCTTACACGCCAAAAAAAGCGGCTCAGTACGGCGGTCAGGGGGCATAAGCTATTAAAGGATAAGCGTGACGAAATGATACGGCGCTTTGTTGAGATGGCCCGCGAAAACAAGAAATTGCGTGAGGCCGTTGAACAGCGGCTTGGCAAGGCGTTGTTTGATTTTATGCTTGCAAGGGCGGTCATGTCGGGGGAATCACTGGAACAGGCTTTGATGGCTCCGGCCAGAAAGGTACTTCTGGAGACGGGCAAAAAAAATATTATGTCCGTTAATGTGCCGGCTTTAAATATAAAGGATATCCAGCAGCCGAAGAGCGGTTCGTCTTACGGCTACGCCTTTACCTCGGCTGAACTGGACGGAGCGATATCTACGCTTGCGGATGTCCTGCCGGATTTGATACGGCTTGCGGAAAGTGAAAAATCCTGCTGCATGCTTGCGGATGAGATTGAAAAGACCAGAAGGCGTGTAAACGCGCTCGAATACGTGCTTATTCCGCAAACTGAGGACAATATCAAGTATATAAAGATGAAACTGGATGAAAACGAACGCGGCGCATTGACACGCCTTATGAAGACGAAGGAAATGATTGCCGCCAGAGATGAAATGGCAGTAAACTGAGACAGGCCTCAAAAGGCAGTGTTTATTCAGAAATATATAAAGGCTCCTTAGGAGTCTTTTTTGATCCTTAATAACGGAAATGGCCATCGCCGATCTTTTCCGCTACAGCCTTTCCTTCGGCCGCCTTTGAGATTGCGGCTGTGAAATCATCCGTCCTGTCGTTTGGAATTGCTATCCGTAGCCGCACTTCATCCGAAAAATCCTTGTCTAGTAATTTAAAGCCGGAGCTTGTTAGGTAGCTTTCGGCCTGTGACAAAACATTGTAGGGCAAGACCACTTCGTAAACAAACGAAGATATCATCTCAACCGGCTTTGCCGCGTCTATGGCTTCGGCTGTGGTTTTTGTATAGGCTCGTACCAGCCCGCCCGCGCCAAGCTGTATTCCTCCAAAATAGCGCGTAACTATGACTAGAACATTGGTGATCCCTCTTTGGTTAATGACCGACATCATTGGCTGACCGGCAGTGCCGGAAGGCTCTCCGTCATCAGAAAACCTTTGTGCTACTGTCTTATCGATGGAGTACGCGTAACAATTATGCGTGGCGTCCCTGTGCTTTTTACGGATCTCCTCCAAAATAAAGAGGGCATCCGCCTCCATGGAAACAGGAAAGCAACGCCCAATAAATCTCGATTTGTTTATTATTATCTCTATCTCCGAGCGCTCGGATACCGACGTGTAATTGCCGCTCATTTCAGAATAAACCTGTGGTATCCCTTCTTGCCTTTCTTTAACAGCAATTGCCCATCCACAAAATCCGAGGGTGCAACAATAGCGTTGACATCGCTTATTCTGTTATCCCCGGCAATAACACCACCGCCCTCGATGAGCCTGCGTGCATCCCCCTTGCTTTTTGCAAGGCCGGAAAGAGTCAGCAGATCGATAACGCGCTCGTTCGTCTTCAGTTCATCTGCATTTATTTCTGAGCTTGGAACGTTAGTCATATCGCCGACGCCGCCAAATAAGGCCTCGGCGGCGCTCTGCGCAGCAAGCGCCTTATCTTCACCATGGATCTGACGCGTTATTTCAAAGGCTAATATCTTCTTCGCTTCATTTATTCCCGCATCCTCCAAAGAAGCGAGCCTGTTCACTTCATCCATAGGCAGGAAGGTGAGCAGGGCAAGACAGTTACCGACATCGCCGTCGTCGACATTGCGCCAGTACTGGTAAAAATCATATGGGCTGGTCTTGTTTTCGTCCAACCATACGGCGCCACCGGTCGTTTTGCCCATCTTTGAGCCGTCAGCCTTGGTAAGCAAAGTAAATGTCATAGCAAAAGCCTGGCCGCCTTCTTTTCGCCTTATAAGGTCTGCGCCGCTAAGTATGTTTGACCATTGATCGTCGCCGCCAAGCTGCAGCTTACAGCCATATTTATTATATAAAACAAGGAAATCATAGGATTGCATAAGCATATAGTTAAATTCCAAAAAACTCAGGCCTTTTTCCATGCGGGATTTAAAACATTCGGCTGTAAGCATACGGTTTACCGAAAAATGCGCGCCTATCTCGCGGAGAAAATCCACATAGTTCAAATCCAGAAGCCAATCCGCATTATCTACCATTACCGCTTTACCTTCGGAAAAATCCAGGAATTTTCCTATCTGCTGTTTAAACTTTTCGGCGTTATGCGCAATATCATCTTTTGTCAGCATCTTACGCATATCAGTACGGCCGCTTGGGTCGCCAACCATAGTCGTGCCGCCGCCGACAAGCGCAATCGGCCTATGCCCCGCTTGCTGCATATGCGCCATAGCCATCAGCTGAACATAATGCCCTACATGCAGGCTGTCCGCGGTTGGGTCGAAACCTATATAAAAAGTCACCTTCTCTTTATCCAGTACATCGTAAAGCTCTTCATGAGATATTTGCTTCAAAAAGCCACGTTCTTTAAATATATCAATAACGTTTGGCATGCGATCGTTCCAATCCTCCTATTACTTTAGTTCAAAACAAAGTCCCCGCGGCAAAGCGAGACTGTCATACAATTCATCTCTCAAAAAAAACCTTTCGGTCATCAGGCTTTTTATGTCGTCAGTTTGCCCGTCACCATTCTCTACAATCAATAATCCGCCGGGCTTCAAATATTCTGGCGATTCATTTAACAGCCGCCTGTAAAAATGTAATCCGCCACTTCCTCCATCCAATGCGAGAGCGGGCTCAAACCGAACCTCGCGCTGTAGCGCCGGCATATCGCCGCTTTTGATATAGGGTGGGTTGCATGTTACAATATCGAAGCTCTTGCCTTCTAAGCTTTCGAATAGATCGCCTTTATATAGCGCTATTTCTGCACAGTTTGAATGCGCGTTTTTTTCGCAAATAAGCAGGGCGTCGTTGCTCTTATCCGAAGCACTTACCGAGCATTGTGGACAGCTTCTTTTGATTGCGATAGCAATGCAACCGCTGCCCGTACAAATATCAAGTACATCCATACGGCTATCGCCGATCATTTCGATGGCTTTATTTGCGATGACTTCGGTATCCGCCCTTGGTATAAGAACATTTTCATCGACGTATAACTCCATGCCCATAAAGACAGCATTATTCAATATGTACTGCAAAGGGTATCCGTTTGCCCTCTTTACAAATACCTGCATTATCGCTTCCGCTTCCGCTTTTGAAAGCTGATCACTGCGGATCAGAAGCCCGCCTGCATTTTCGTTTAGCGCATGTTCCAAAAGCCAACGGCTTTCCTGTGAATGATTCTCAACGCCGCTTTCCCGCAGATAGTTTGCACATATGCTTATGCAGGAGGAAATGCTTTTTCCAACGAGACTGTTTTCAAGCGTTGATTTCATCAGCGTATTTTTTTGCCTCTCCTTCGTCAAGATCCTCCAAAACCAGATTGAACGAATGGATAGCAACCTCCAGCATATCGTCCTCCGGCTCTATGGTCGTCAGCCTTTGCAGGGCCAAACCAGGGGCACGGACTATCTTGGTAACGATATTATCGTACTTGGCGGCTATTTTTAACACTTCATATGAAATACCAGCAACGATTGGAAGCAATATTATGCGTGAAAGTATACGCAGATACCAGTTTGGGCTCCAACCAAGCAAGGAGAAAAAAACTATACTTATTACCATGACCAAAAACATATAGTTGGTTCCACAGCGCGGGTGCAGCCTGCTGAATTTGCGTGCGTTTTCTATAGACAGATCCGCTTCGTGTTCATAACATGATATTACTTTATGCTCGGCTCCGTGATACATCCAAACCCTGCGGATATCCTTCATCAATCGTACACCTACCAGATAGCCAAGGAAGACAAGAAGGCGTATCAGGCCTTCGATAATATTCATAACTATGCTTTGTCCTATATGAGGGCGCAAGAGATTAGCGAGAAAAGTTGGCAAAACTATAAAAAGTCCGACGGATATTATTATGGCAAGCGGAACGACTACCCATGTCGGGATATCGAACTCTTCTTCATCTTTTTTGTCTTTGCCTTTTTCTTTTTTCTTTTTTATATTGTCATCTGCAGCTATAACCGTCTCGATTACAGTGGATTCACCCGGGTTTATCGAGGTATCTAAGGTTTTGTCTTCGGATACTTCGTCTGACGGTACCATATCGGATGGCAATACGGCTGTGGCTTCGGAAAAATTCGTACTGTCCGCCTTGTTTTTATTCGTGCCCAGATACATATCCATGGCATCGGTCATTACACGCATGCCCAAAACAAGCATTTCTACAAAATTGGCAACTCCGCGGATAACGGGTATCCCCCAGAATTTAACCCGCTTTGTTATTGAAACGTGCTCCTTAAAAGTAGAGACGAGCTCCCCTTGTTCGTTCCTTACGGTTATGGCATATTTCTTCGGCGCTTTCATCATAACGCCTTCAATAACGGCTTGGCCGCCGATAACACTCTTTCTCATGGCGATCCTTTCAGTATTTCACACTACAGGCAATAGTATAACATAAAAAAAAGCTATATAAAACAAAACAGATTAGACAATGCCTAATCTGCGTTTCGTTGTTTGTATGGTTACATTCCGTATCTCTTTTTGAAACGGTCAACACGTCCGCCGGTGTCCACCAGCTTTTGTTTTCCGGTAAAGAACGGATGGCATTTAGAGCATATCTCTATTTTAATATCTTTCTTTACGGAGCCGGTTTCAAAAGTTTCTCCGCAAGCGCATTTAACCGTCGCCGGACCATAATCCGGATGAATATTATCTTTCATGCTAACACCTCTGTAGTTTAAGTCGCAAAGAACATTATAACATAAAAAAAATCATTTGCACCACTTTTTGTATTTAATCCGAAATCGGGCACCTTGAGACCGGTATATATTTCAATTCCCCGCCGATCCTGGTACTCTGCATCAAAACAAGCTCATCGCACAACCAAGGGCATGGGGAGGTTTTTATATTTGGCATAACAGTTATATTTGGCTTTCGTAAAAGCGTTATATGCGGTGAGAAATTTTTTGGCTCACCCGGCCAGCCGTACGATGAAATCGCACTTGAAAGCCTGTTATGCAAAAGTACAAGACCGGGGCTTTCTACGCCTGTCCAAATTATGCCGCTTCTTTCAAAAAATCCTATTTCGCCAAGGCTTGCGTCAAAACTCTCCATATTGCACGCCATATTCATAGCATGGTCTATATCAACGATCCTGTCCGGGGTGGCGTCTCCAAGGAATATCATAGTAATGTGCAGGTTATCCCTTGCTGTATAATTGCCGGTATACCCCAAAGAACGCATCTCCTCCTGCTGGGTCACAAGCTTTTTTCTTGCCTCTTTGCCAGGCATCACCGCCAGAAAAAGGCGCATAGACCTGATATCCTTCATCAGCCTTTTATTAGGAAATCAAGCAGCTTTGCGGTGTCTTCGGGCTCGGATATTATAAGATCGACGTCTTTGATCTTTGCTTCGTCGAACATCTGCGTTATTGCAATATACTGGCAAAGTGTGGATTTCAGGTTTAGCCTGTCTCCTTCGGATGTTACCAGCTCTACGCTGCCCTTGCATTTCTGTATCGTATCAAAAAAGCCTTTGACATTAGAAATATTTTTGATTTTCATATTATGATCTCCTCTTTCTTTTGGGACATATATTAAAAATTAATGTACCGAACTATTTAGACATCTCGTAAATTTTAACCAGATCGTCATGCCTTAGCTTCACAAAATTACCAAGTACACCTTCGAAGTTTTTGAGCTCATTTTCAGCCATCTCTGCGTATCTGTTGTCAGTTATTCCGGCATCCCTCAATGTTATCGGCATATCGATAGAACGAAGGTAATCCTGAAAACGCTGTATACCTTCCATTGCCATAGCGAGCTTATCCGCACTCTCCTCGACGCCGAATATCTCGTTTGCAAACATGGCAAACCTTTCAGGGTTGTGTCCGCAGGTGTATTTCATCCAATTTGGGAAAATTATCGCCAATCCGGCGCCATGCGCTATACCATAGTTCAGGCTCAGCTCATGCTCTATTCTGTGGGAAGCCCAGTCGCCTATTCTGCCGCAGGAAAGCGAATTATCGTGGGCTATTTTACAGGCATACATTATCTCCGCGCGCGCATCATAATCATTTGGGTTGCGCAGCACCACTGGGGTGAAACTTACGAGCGTTTTCACGACTGAAAGACAAAGCCTGTCCGAAAGATAGGTGTTAACGGAATTTGTAAAGAATCTTTCCAAAACATGGCATATCGCATCCGAGGTGCCTGCCGCGGTTTGATACGGCGGCAACGTAAAGGATAACTCCGGGTTAAGTATAGAAAAAGTGGGATAGCCAAGACGCGTGGAACAGCCCATTTTCATATTGGTTTCATTGTTTTGTATAACTATGGAATCGCTAGATTCAGAGCCTGTGCCGGGTAAAGTCATTATGCATCCAATTGGCAGAGCTTGCTTTGGAGTGCCTTTGCGTGTGAAAAAATCCCAAAAATCGCCGTCATGTTTTGCACCAATGGCAATTGCTTTGGCCGAATCTAAAACACTTCCCCCGCCAACGCCAAGAACCAGGCCGATATCATGCTTCTTACATATAGCGATGCCTTCGTATACCAGCGTATGTACTGGGTTTGGCTGAACTCCGCCAAGCTCGAAATATTCTACGCCTGCTTCATTAAGCGAGGCTATGACCTTATCATACAGTCCGTTTGCTTTTATGCTGCCTCCGCCATAATGCAAGAGTACTTTTTTTGCATATTCGGCGCAAAGCTTGCCGACTTTCAATTCGGTATCCTTCCCAAAGACTATTCTGGTAGGATTTGAATAATTAAAATTTTCCATGCTCAGCCTCTGCCCCCTTTATTCTTCTTCGCTTGTTACAGTTGATTCCGTCTCTGGCTCAAAATCAGACTCAGTTCCTTCGCTTTCCTCAACTTCGTCTTCTTCATCGCTCTTTGCAACAGGAGTTATACTGACAACGCTGGTTCCTTCGCCAAGCCTCATAAGCTTTACGCCCTGGGTGCTTCTGCCGCTCGTGGATATCGTTTCAACTCCTATCCGTATGACCGTGCCTGCGTCGCTGATAAGCATGAGATCCTCAAAACCTTCAACTACCAGTAAAGTTACCATATCGCCAGTCTTTGCGGTCAGCTGCATGGTTTTAATGCCAATTCCGCCGCGCGTCTGCATTCGGTATTCTTCTATCGGAGTCATTTTTCCGAACCCGTTTTCGGATATGGCGAGCACCTTGCTGTTCTCGCCGGTTTTCTCCATAGCAACGACTTCATCCCCACGCCTCAGTGATATGCCCCTGACGCCCATTGCGCCACGGCCCATAGAACGAACATCAGTTTCGTTAAAGTGTATGCTGCTGCCCTTCTTAGTGCCGACAAGTATGTTATCCTTGCCGTCTGTCATCAGTACGCGTAAAAGCTCATCCCCTTCGTTAAGGGTTATAGCGATCAAGCCGCCCTTACGGATATTCTGGAACTCGGAAAGAGGGGTCTTTTTTATCGTTCCATTACGTGTGGCCATAACAAGGAAGCGGTTTTCAGTGTATTCTTCCACGGGGAATATAGCGGTCACCTTCTCGCCGCCCATAAGCTGCAGAAGGTTAACGATAGCTGTTCCCTTAGCCTGCCTTCCGGCCTCGGGTATCTCGTAGCATTTCATGCGGTATACCCTTCCCATATTCGTAAAGAAAAGGATGAATTTGTG
>JAVBOF010000127.1:0-16587 GCA_031550915.1 Eubacteriales bacterium
CGGTTACTATTGCCGTTTTTCCAGATAGATCAAACAATTTATTCATCTTTCTACACTCCTTAATTTGGGTAGTTTATGACAACCAGCATTGTGGTCGTGTAATTGGATTCGTTCATTATCCTGCGGCCTTCGTTCGCGCCGATGTGGATCGAATCATTTTTCTTCAATACAAATTTCTCTTTGTCTCCTTCAGAATAGACGGTTATTTCACCTTCCAACACAAAATAAACCTTTTCTGTCGGGCTTGCGTCATATTCCGCGCCGCCACCAGGTAAAAAGTGGCTCATGCCCATCCAAAATTTTTCGCAACCGGATTCTTCTTTTCCCTGCAAGCGCAATGGAACCATGTTAAAATGACCGGCAGCCTGATAGGGTATACAATCAGTGACCTTACGAACTTTCATTTTTTACATCTCCTTGTATTGATTTTTATTTGAAACTTGTTTTTGCATACGGAATTTTTCCGGGACAATAAATAATTTTGATATGAAAAACATACAATATTGGTGCTACTTTGGTATGTCTTAAATTTATCAAATTGCTCTGGCAGTGTAAAATGCCAATTCATTATAGCCATAATTACGTTAGCTTATAGTAGTGCCGAAGCACAAATTCCCAGGTTTTTTAAAGTTGAAAACTACTATAAAAGTTGGTATAATAACGTATCTATATGTACTTATTGTTACGTTTATAACAAATTTAGCAGACATATGAACTGACCGACGAAAATTTGCAGAGGTGCTAATGAACAGTATCCAGATAGAATATTTTTTGGAATTGGCGAAGCAAGGTAATTTTACCGATGCCGCCAAGCATATGTTTGTTTCCCAGCCCGCTGTAAGCAAACAAGTTTCGGCGATGGAAAGAGAGCTTGGAGTCATTCTTTTTGAGCGGTCCAACCGCGGAGTCAAGATAACGCCTGCCGGAGAAGTTCTTTTGAAGATGTTTAAAAGGATCCAGTCGGATTTTGATCGTTCTTTGGAGGAAGCCAGAAATATATGCAACGGCATCAGCGGTACCATACATATCGGTTGCCTTGACGGGGCCGATCTCAAGTTTTTACCAAATGCCTTAAAGAGCTTTCAAAAGTTCTACTCTAATATCAATTTCACAATTGGCTCCTTCCCATTTACAGAGCTTATGCTGCGACTGAATAATTCCGATCTTGATCTTGTTGTGACAATAACCGATAACATGATAAACCTAAAAAACCTTATGCATATGCCTATCTTCGAGGCAAACTGCGCGATTTTGATATCCAAGCGCCACAACCTTGCTGAAAAGCAAAACATCAGCCCGCAAGAGCTGGCGAACGAGGATTTTTACGTAATAGACCCGGAGATATCTCCGATAGAAAAAGAAGTGCTGCTTAGCATGTGCCAATCCTATGGCTTTACGCCAAAAAACACGATACATTCCCCAAACCTGCATTCTATGATGCTTTCTGTGGAATACGGTTACGGCATTACGGTTGTGGATGAATCCATGCGTATCTATAACCCTTCGGCGTTCAGGTTTATCCCGCTTAACCAGAATATTTCTTTCCAGGCGATTTGGAGAGAACAGCTTAACAACCCGACTGCCTTATCCTTTATCAATCATCTGGCAACACTCTCCAACCCCAAGGCAAGCGCTTCTGTAAAAACATAATCAACGGAGGAATACATGCGCTTTGCAGCTACTGCTCTTTTACTTGCGGGTGGAAAAAGTACCCGCTTCGGTTCCAATAAGGCAAATATAATGTATGAAGGCCAAACCCTACTGGACAGGCTGTTAAAATTGGTCACTTCGTGTTTTGACGAGGTGTTGCTTTCAGTTGCCAAAGAAACGAAGTATTATACGCCCGGAGTAAAACAGCTTCTGGATGAAAAAGAAGGCTTTGGCCCTATTGAAGGCCTCAGGATGGGCTTGATCAATGCAAAATACGACGCCTTGCTTGCCATAGGCTGTGATATGCCTTTTGTCAGCACGGATGCCTTTGCCCTGTTATTGGAAAAGCAAAAAGGGTTCGATGCCGCAGTGCCGTTTGACGGCAAGAACTTCGAGCCATTGTTGGCCGTATACGGCAGATCATGCCTTCCGGCAATAGATAAGGTACTTTCCCAAAACCGCCGCAGTATACTAAACGTATATCCTTATATAAATATCAATAGGGTTGATTATGATGGCGACGGGGCTATATTGAACAAGCATATTCTGCATAATATCAATTACCCAGGAGATATAGATTACTTAAGTAAGCAATGACGCATTGTTGCGGTCTTCGTCTGATTCCGTTAGCTGAGGATGATAGTTCGAACACGCAGTCTTCGGCAAGTGAAAGCACAAGAGCGCGACCAAAGGGCGCGCAGCGTAGATGCGATTCATTCACATCTACGTGAACTCTATGGCCCGCAGATGATTATAAAAAAAGGCTTTGGCAAAATGCCAGAGCCTTTTTTCTTCTTATCAATACATGTTCCCCGAACAGATACATGTATTAGATCAGTCTTTCTTCTCTTTTCTCTTTTGGGCCGCATCTCCCACGTAACCTATAACTGCCAGAACTACCATGACAGCGGTCAGGAAAATCGCGCACCCGATATCTAATGGTTGCATGGATTTACCTCCTTACAATTCGATAGTTTGTTCAGAGCAGCAATTACCATTTTTTGCCTGGGTTAGCAACCCTGAAGATTATGTACCAG
The DNA here is from genome assembly GCA_031550915.1 of Eubacteriales bacterium. Taxonomy (GTDB): domain Bacteria; phylum Bacillota; class Clostridia; order Christensenellales; family MGBC116941; genus JAVBOF01. The sequence continues at coordinate 2,688 of JAVBOF010000127.1, forward strand.
ATGCAGGTCAGGACAAGAGCTATGCCCAGCTGAGCACCTATTAATGCAAATAACCAACCCATATCAATACCTCCTCATATTAAGCGCCTTCAACGGCAGCTTCTGACTTTTTCTGCCTCAACAAGCCTTTTTCACCAGGCAGGATGATATGCAGAATTATGCCGAGTACGAGGGATACCACCGTAACCGGATACATGTTCAATCCCCATGGACCTGTCGCCCATGTCGGGGTCCAGAATGTCCACCAGAAATTGACGATGTAGACGACTATGACCGTTATCCAGGTTGCAGGCCTGCTGATTTTGAACCACATGCCTATGATATAGACAACGAATAGCGGTATACCAAACGAGAAACACCACAGGAAGATTGGAAAGACGACAGGCATAAACAATGCAGGAACCGCGAACAAAAGCACGCATATTATCATGCAAACCTTCATGTTGCGCATCTTGCCTTTATCACTCATATTAGGAAATAGTGATCTTTCAACAATGTCCTTCGCAAGTACCTGTGCGTTTCCAAGAACCGTCGCGCCGCCTGTTGATAGCGTTGCCGCAAGCAAACAGATCATGAGTACGCCCATGATAGGTTTAGGCAGCGCCGTCAGCGCAAGTTTGATTGGTATGAGCTTTGCCACCTGATCTGCGGGCAATGCGTTAACCAAAGCCGGTATAGTCATGCCGGCAAGGGCAAGCACGACCCACGGTATCGACGCTAGGCTGTTGATACCGGCGCCGATGAATACTCCTTTGCGGCAATCCGCATCAGAACGCGCTGCAAAGAACGGGGCGTTCATGTTCTGCGCAACCGCCGCCGCGGATAAGTGCAATACCGTAACCGGTATTATGATCTGGAATATTACACCCGGAGAGAAGTCGAAGTTTTGTAGGAACGTGACCTTCCCTGCACTATCATAGAAGGCCTTAACGCCTTCCCATCCGTTGACGTTTGCCATCAGCCAGCCACCGACAAGGAACAGGCAGAGGTAAGAGCCAACTATCATAACGATAGCGTTTATCATGTTGAGCCATGCCATCTGCAATATTCCACCAAAGAATACATATAAACCTATAAGTACAAGCGCTATAACAATACACCATGGGAAGAACGGAATAGCGCCATCGCTCAACCCATATATAGCTGTACCAGTTGCAATTGTTTCGGCCGCGCCGATACCGGTCCAAGTACCGATAGTTACTGCCGCGTGCAGCCTACCCATTTTGGGTCCGAATATTTTTTCCATAACCTGCGGGAACGTGTTCATTCCCGTTCTGCGCATCCAGGGGCCTAAGAAAAGCATCATTATGGGCAGGAAGATACCTCCCGTTATGATACCCCACCAAAGCACCGACGCGCCAAGGCCAACTGAGCTTTCCCACAGGGACAGCGTATGGCCGGATCCCAGCGGGATCAAGACAAAGCAGAATACAAGCATGACCCATCCAAGACCGCCAGCGGACTTGTTGAAATCTTCTATGCTCTTTATCTTGCGCCTTGCCACAAAACCAACTGCCAGAGTAAGAATCAAGTAATAAAGAACCGCGATGATTACTGCCAAAGTATTCACTCCTTCCAAAAAATAAACTGTTCGGGGCATATATACAAAGGCTTACGCCCAGTATATCCGATTCATTGGTATTTTGTTTATTCAATAATAAGAATGTCTTGACCTGATGATTTACTATTATAATAATATCATATTTTGAAAAGCTGAATTTATACGTATTGTCAGCACGGGGGCGGAATCCCGCCCCCTGCCGACCAGTATTATATTTCTACATAACCGATATTCAGAGATTTATCCACGATGTCTACAGTGCAGCTCGCTTTTTTGCCTTTTGCTTCGGCATCAAGCGTATAGCTTCCTGGCACCAGCGCATCAAATTTGAAATCTCCAAAGAAGTTGGTTTCCTGCGAGCAGGTGTTGCCAGCAGCATCCTTAATGCTGACCTTGGCGCCTTCAACGCAGTCTCCGTCTATCAGTATTGCCCCGGCAATAAAGTGCTTTGTATACCGGTGCAGGTTTTTGTAATAGACGTTAGGGTTTGTTTTAAGTTCCGCTTTATACTGCTCTAAACCTTCTGCGGCGACCATTTTCTTCATTTCTTCCGGTTCTATGGTGAAGAACTTCATGGCTCCCGTAGGGCAGGTATGGACGCAGCGTGTTTCCGCCCAGCCTTCATCCAGCAGATGCGCGCACATTGTGCATTTCTGCGGAACGTTTTCTTTTTCGTTCCAATAGATAGCGCCATAGGGGCAAGCGTCAACGGCTTCCTTCTTGCCTTTTGCTTTTGATGCGTCTATCATAACCACGCCGTCTTCACGCCTTGAAATAACGTCTCCGCATTTTTGCATGCAGGGAGCATCCTGGCAATGCATGCAGGGCATGGGAAGAAATACCGTGTCTATACGGGGATATTGTCCGCGTTCATGGCGCATTATGTTCATCCATCGATGTCCGTGGCGCGGTTGTTCTGCAACATAGGGCATCCAATCGTTATCGCAATGTTCATCTTTGCATGCCATAAAGCAGTTATTGCAATCATGACACAATGCAGTGTCAATAACCATATAGCGTTGCTTCATATTATTTTACCTCCTATTTCCTCTCTACTAGCCGTTCCACTTTTCTATTTCGACTAGCATATGCTCCGTCGCCATGCCCGTGGCCTTCTTGGCTAATGTCCTGCCCGGTGAAAGCTGGTTGATGCAGCCCATTATATCCGGCGCCGTCGGATCTCCGGGGTTTGTTCCGGAAACTACTTCGTAATCCGCGCAGGATTCATATGAATGGCAGGTGCCTTCAGGTACACGTTCGGTAAGCTGAGCAACGAGGATGACCGCGCCTCTTTCGTTGTAGGCTTTTACAAGATCATGATGCTTGATCCCCCTGGCTTCCGCATCCTTGGTGTTCATGCGGATGATCCAGTAATAGTGGCCGTTTATTTCTACGCGATGGTCTTTGATATCCATCATGTAGCTGTCCTTCTGGTCTCCCATTGTATGGAAACTGAAGCGAGGATGCGGAGCAACTATTGCAAGCGGGTATTTCTTGAATCTTTCGGTGTGGTGGCCTTCCCATGACGGGATATACTGCGTCAGCGGCGGACGTTCCTGATCGTTTGGATCGTAGCGCTTCAAGCTGTTCGAAACAAATTCGATTTTGCCGGATTGCGTCTGCAGGCCTTTCATGCCCACCGTATCGCCGGGGCGGGGGCCCCAGTCGGGAGTATCTATCACGCGGTCTTCGGCATACCAGCGCATAGCCGGTGTTGAAGGGCCGCGGTTTTCGGAGGGAACAACGAAGTATCCCTTTTCGAAGAATTCTTCCCATGTTATGTATTTCGGAAGATCTGTTGCATGGAAGTACTGTTTGATCCATCCGAGCTCGTCTTTGCCTTCCGCAAACGGCCCATCGATGCCAAGGCGTTTGGAAAGTTCATAGAATATCTGATAATCGGACTTGGATTCGCCAAGGGGCTCAATGCACTTCTGCTGCAGAGAGATTACCCTGTGGCTGGACTGGGTGTATGCTGCCGGTATATAGCCGGAGCAGTTAGCAAAATCGCTTATATCCCAGCGCTCAAAATTTGTACAAGCCGGGAAGATGATATCGGCAAACTTAGCTTCGCCTTCAAACCAGATGCTCTGGTTTACTACAAACGGCAGTTTTTCGCTTCTGTAGGCACGGACATAACGGTTGGTTTCACCCATTGTACCAAAGTGAGACCCGCCATAACGGTACCACATTTGTATTTTGTTAAAACCGTTTGCAGGGTATTTATATTCATGGAACTGCTGCTCGATAGATGCTCCAACGAAGCCCTTGCCATGCCAGCGAGTTTCATCGTTAAGTACGCATTCAGGCCAAAGCAGGCGGCTCATGTAGTTGCCTGCGGCGGTGTTCAGGTTGGAAGCCGCGGGTTTTGAGGTTACGCCGTCAAACATACGGTATACAAACTGGAAGCCTGCCGCCGAGTTTTCGCAATCACCGGAGATACCGCCTTCGGCATATCCCGGGAAGAAGAAGCTATGGTCGCGCGGTGCACCCTGTGTTGTACTCCAGATGTTCTGGCCAGGTTTACCCATACCTTGCATTGCGGCAAGGGCAACCATCATACGCGTCCATTCCATACCGATAGCAGAACGGCATGCGCCGCCCCATCCGCCAAGTCCTCCGGCTGCAAGCGTTGTCTTCTTTTTGCCCCACTGGCGCGCCAAAGCTTTGATATCACATGCCGGAATACCGGTTTCGTTCTCTGTCCAAGCCGGATCCTTTGGCTGCCCGTCGGTTTTGCCAAGGATATAATCCTTGAATTCATCAAAACCGTCTGTCCTTGTTGCGATGTATTCTTTGTCGTAAAGATCCTCAGTGATCCAGACATAGGCGATGCCCGCTGCGAGGGCCGCGTCTGTGCCAACCCTTGGGGAGAACCATTTATCGTTAAAGAGTGCCGCCGTATGGTTGTAGAAAGGATATATAAAGACCATGTCTACTCCGAGTTCCTTAAGCCATTGACGCCTTGATGTACTCTCATAGGCGCTGTAGATACCTGCGTTGGTCTCCGGGTCAGATGACCAGAAAACGACCATTTCAGTGTTTTGAAGTCCGTCTTCAAGAAGGTCGCATTGTTCCGGATTGCCAAGACTATGGGTAAACCCATAAACATGCGCCGCACCCCAATGCCAGCCTTCCCAGCTATCCGGGTTGTGATCGGCATAGGTTATTCCCGCAAAGTTCGCAAAGCGGAAAAGTGAGCTGTGGCGGTATCCAACGTTGCCCCAAAGGTGATGGGAGCTGGGTTCGATAACAATACAGCCGGGTCCGTATTCCCTCTTGATCCTGTTCATTTCGTTTACGACTATATCCATAGCCTCATCCCAGGATATACGTTCATATCCCGAAATACCTCTGTTTTGAGGATTTCTTTCACCGTTAGGATCAAAGTCTACGCGTTTCATCGGATATAATATGCGCTTATCCGAATAAATCATAGATTTGAAGCCCTGGGTGTAAGATGTTACGGTTGTCCTTCGCGGCGGGCTAAACTTGCGGCCGCGTGCTTCAATAGTCCAGGATTCCGCGTCGTCGGACGACAGATCCATTGGCATGACGCGAATGATCTTGTCATCCTTTACGTCAACAAACACCGGACCGCCCGTTGAAGAGTTTGTCTTACGCACTGTATTACCCATTTTGTTCCTCCCTTGGTCGATAAATTTGTATCACTTACCACTTTCGAATTGAAATATAGTAACCGCATGTCCTACGGTTATAAAAAATAAGGGTATAAAAATCAGATATATTTGCAGAACACAAATACCATATAAATAGATTATCAAACCGACATTTACATGTCAACGCAATTGCTCCTGTTTTACCGCTTCTGATGATACCGATATGTTATAACCACTATATCGTTTGATTATTGCCAATGATAACAGTCAAGTTTCTGTGCTTTAGCACAATGCGTTTTCCGCTAATATAAACGCCTTTCGAAATCTCTATTTCACATCTTATTTAAAACCTCAAAACCTTCGTCTTTGTATCCATAGTTGTACGATATTTTTAACGAATATCTACCTTAAATATCTCTGCATCTTTTCCTGCAGCAGATCCGTATCCACAGGTTTGGCAATATGGTCGTCCATGCCAGCTTCAATACACCTTTCAACGTCCTCTTTAAATGCGTTTGCCGTCATTGCGACTATAGGTATAGCTTTTGCCCAGGGAAAACGCATATTACGTATCCTGCGCGTAGCGTCGAGCCCGTCCAGCTCCGGCATCTGCATATCCATCAATATCATATCGTACCGATCCGGATCGTTTTCGAACATCGTTACCGCCTGCAGCCCATCTACAGCTTCATCGGTTATTATACCCATTTCTGAAAGAAGTACGATCATTATTTCACGGTTTATTTCGATATCTTCGGCAAGCAAAACACGTTTACCTGTAAAATCATCGGCCGCCGGATCTTCGCCGGTGTTTTTACCGTTCCGGTTTTGGGCTTCAGCATCCGCTTTTTCCATATATTTGTGCAGCTTTATATTGAATATAAAGCTAGAGCCTGTGCCTTGCTCGCTTTCGACCCAAATATCACCCTCCATAAGCCCAACTATATGCTTAGAAATAGCGAGCCCCAGGCCCGTTCCCCCAAATTTGCGGGATATCCCTCCGTCAGCCTGCTCAAACGGGCGGAAAAGCTTTGCCTGCTGCTCCTGTGTCATTCCAATTCCGTTATCCTTCACAGAAATGACCAGCGTCAACATATCCCCCTCTTCCGCCGCAAGGTTTACGGACAGTTTGATCTCCCCGTTCTCCGGCGTGAACTTCACCGCGTTTGACAGCAGATTTGTTAGTACCTGCGCCAGACGCTGGTCGTCTCCGTACACCTTTTCCGGCAGATCCGGGTCTATATATACCTGCAGATTATGCTTCTTTTCCTCGGTCTTGAAGCGTATGACGTTGATAACCCCGTTGACCATCTTCCCTATATTGAAAGCGGAATTCGAAAGCTCAAATTTATGCGCTTCGATCTTGGACATATCCAAAACATCATTGATAACGCCAAGCAGATGGGTAGACGCATTATCGATTTGTGCCAGGCAATATTCCTTTCTTTCGGGGTCATCCGATTTCCTTGCTATGCTTGTCATCCCGATAATGGCGTTCATCGGCGTGCGCATTTCGTGGCTCATGCGCGAAAGAAAATCACCCTTTGCTTGGCTGCTGCGCTCCGCTTCTTCCATAGCATTCCGCAAGTCCTGTTCCATCATTCGCATTTCCGAAATATCCCTTGCTATGGTGCCTATGCCGGATTCAGGATTATTGTCTATAAGGAAAGACGAAAACAGCATGGTAGCGCTGCCGCCGTCATTTTTATCGAGTTGGAGCTCATACGTAAGCTTGCCCTTTTGTACGACCTGCGGTACAATCTCGTTGGTCAGCTTGCTCTTTATCGCATCATCAAGTATCAAATGCGTACCGGCCGGATCGTCTGTGTCTACCACCGGTGACGTCATGTCCTTCGCTGCCGGGTTCATGTATTCTACCACGCCATTTTTGGAAACTATCGAAATGAATTGAGGCGAGGATTCTACTATAGATGAAAGCCGTTTGACCTGCAGCTTCATTTGCGTACTGTTAAGATAGCCGGAAAATACGCTTGAAACAAGCGATCCAAGGCTGATATCGCTGGATTTCCATTTGATGGATTCGTCCTTTTCCGACCTGTCCACTTCCAAAACGCCCCAAAATTCGGAGTTGACTATTATTGGAAACATCAGAAAACTGGATATATTCAGGTCGTACCGTACAAATAAATCGTCTTTCCATTCGTCGCTATTGAAATAATTTATCTCACCGTTCAAAAAAGCATTAACTATGGGGCTTTCTTCCGCCTGGATATCTATTGCCGTCCCTTTTCTGATAAAACTTATGGAATCTTTCTTAACCCATTCATATAAATAATCGGCTTTCATATCCTTGTATTGCATTATTACAAGGCTATCCGCGTCCATGAAATCCCCCACCATCGAGAGAGCGTCCTCAACAGTAGACTCCGAATCCTCTCCCGAAATAAACATCTGCGATATATTGGCCATAAGCATTTGCTGTTCCATCTGGCGTTTTTGTTCCAATTCGGCTTCCTTTATATCGCTGATGTCAAGCGAATGCTGCAGATGTACCTTCGAGCCGTCCGGCCAGTTGATCAACCTGTCTGTATTCCTATAATAACGGTTGGTTACGGTATTGTGCTCTTCCCATGTAATAACGCTGTCATCATCGGTGAGGTCGTTTATCGGGCAAAAATCGCACCTCTTGTCAAACCCGCATTGCAAGACCTTCCAGCAAATTTGCCCGATCACATCTTCTTCTATGCCAAACTCCTTTTTCATTTTATCGTTTATGAAAAGGATCTCATCCGTGTGTATATCCGAGACATACAGGCAGGCATCCATGCTGTTCAATATACTTTGAAGGACCATAATGGCGCGTTCGGTGTTCGCAGTTGCCTTCAAATTAGCATCCAGGCGCAATACCATCTCATTTATCTGCGATCCGAGCATGTTCAGCTCATGATATCGCCCAAATTTCTCCATATTAAGCAAATTGTCCGGCGAAACACTTCCGACGTCTTCGCTCATACCCATTACACGCTTTATAATATTTGATTGGATGGCATAATAAAGTGCCCCGAGGATTATCAATAACGCCGCGAACATAGCCAATGACGTCAGTGTTATAATCGGCATAGCGTTGTTATATATTATCCGCGGGTGGTTCATAACGAGGCTTACGGGCTTTCCATTCACGTCCCGCAGATGAGTAATAAAATCTATTTCTCCTTCATCACGAACATCGATGTGGTCGCCGCGCCCAAACTCTGTTTCATTGCAGCGGCTGACTTTGAAGTTGGATGTGGTCAGCTTTGTCACATTGCGCAAATACGCCTCGCTGAAGTCTACGACATATGTAAATGTGCCGTTTGCCGGCTTTTTTTCAAGGGTATCAAGCACGGGCATGGTGCAAATAAGGTATGGTATCCCCTCATGTATGAAAATACCCGTCTTGCCAAAGCCCTCTTCTTCATCCCTCACTCCGTTGCTATAATCATCAAAAACCGCTTTTGACACCGGGCTTAATGCTTCCGCAAAGCCTTTTGGTATATCTACAATATTCTCCGTATGGTAATCATAAGCGAGCGAATAAAGGAACTTGCCATCGCTGTCATGGATAAGAAGGAAATTAAAATTGTATATCTCAAGCGCAGTTTTGGTCTCCATATTGTCTGCGATAAATTTTTCATTCTCGCCCGATATATAATTATATACATCATCCCAGCTGGACCAGGTACGCGTTGTGGACCGCATAGAATCGATTGCGTATTCTATCGACCCCATCAAGGTGTCGCTTAGTTCATTGACATGCTGGTGTTCCGTATTTTTTAACACATTAATAATATTGGGCCTGAACACTCCCAATACTGTTACGCAAACGAAGGCAATGGTTATGGATATCATCAGCAGCAGCATCGTGCGCAATGACATATTCGCTTTTTTTCGTTTCATTATCAGTTAATCCCCCAAAAAGGAACAAAAACATTTCCTTATATTATATCATTATTAATAATATAGGAATCTTTATGGCAAAGCAAGGAAAAAACCTTTGATGGCGCATAAAACGGCTTTTGTGAAAAAGCCTTCTATCTCAACAATATTTCTTGGAATTTCCGGCTTTACAAAAATCAAACGCAGGTATATAATCAAACATATGTTTGGCGAATTTATGTTCGCCCATAAGGGGGTGTTATCTCTATGGATCTTATGCAAAAGCTAACGATACTTGCCGATGGCGCCAAATACGATGCCGCGTGCACATCATCCGGCTCTAATAGGTCCGGCGGCAAAGGCCTTGGCAACACAGTCGCAGCGGGATGCTGCCATTCTTTTTCCGAGGACGGAAGGTGTATTTCCCTTTTGAAAGTGTTGATGACAAATGTCTGTATATATGATTGCAAATACTGCGTCAACCGCTCCAGTAACGATATACCCCGCGCTGCTTTTACGCCGGAAGAGCTTTCCGAACTCACCGTTCAGTTTTACAGGCGCAACTATATAGAAGGGCTTTTCCTATCAAGCGGGGTGATCAAAAGTCCCGATTACACAACTGAGCTTATGATCCGTACGCTTGAGCTTTTGAGGGTAAAGCATAGTTTTTGGGGCTATATACACGCTAAAGCTATTCCGGGAGCTTCCAGCGACAGCATAGCCCGGCTTGGCGGATTGGCCGACAGATTGAGCGTAAACATTGAATTACCGAGTGAATCCAGCCTTATAAGCCTTGCTCCGCATAAAACAAAGAGTTCTATCATGGAGCCAATGACACAAATAGCTAAAAGACTTAACGCAAACGAAATGAGTCTCGTCCCGTATGGCGGAGGTCAGCGCTTTGCTCCCGCCGGACATGCGACACAGATGATAATCGGCGCGAGCCCTGAGACCGATTACCAGATACTCATGCTCTCCGATGGTTTGTATAAGCGCTTTGGGTTAAAACGGGTGTTCTTCTCCGCATATATTCCTGTTGTGGAGCACAGCCTTTTACCTTCGCTGCAGACAAAGCCGCCGCTTCTTCGTGAGCACCGACTATATCAGGCGGATTGGCTGATGCGTTTCTATAAATTCAAGGCTAGTGAGATACTAAACGAGCAAAACCCTCACTTCAATCCTTTTTTGGATCCGAAATGCAATTGGGCAGTACACAATATGGATTTCTTTCCTGTGGATGTTAATAAAGCGAACCTTGACGAGCTATTGCGGGTGCCGGGGATTGGCCCTCGGTGCGCAAGGTATATTTTGAAAGCCCGCAAGGCTTCAAGTCTTGGTTTGAGCGATCTCAAGGGCATGGGAGTCGTTTTGAAACGGGCGCAGTATTTCATAATTAACAAGGATACCCCGCGCGGCATGATGCTTGGAAGAGAACGCACAATAAGCGCGTTGATATATCCCGGCATTTTCAAATTCGGTATGGAGCAATTATCCTTTTTTAATAACGGAGGCGGTCTATTGGAATCGGCAGTAAATGAAAAAAACATGGTCAGCGCGGTTGAGGAGGCGGTATTATGTCTGGAATCGAAACTTTAGCATTACCTTCAAATGAAGAATACATATATGACGGCGGCATACGCGGCTTCTATTGCTGCGTATATGAATGCATCCATACAAAGAGGATGCCCATCGCGATATTTCCAGAGGCTCTTGCCCAGCCAAGCCTGCTTGAACAGAAAATGATCTCGACCGATGACGCACAGGCCGGAATGATAAGGCGTTCCGTAGTTTCAAAGATTGGCGCAAGGGCGCTGGAACTGACAGAAAACGCTTTCTTTAGCTGCATGAAAGACAAGGAGCTTTCAATGCTCCGGTTTTTGCTGAAGGGCTACAAAGAAGGCATGGCAGTACCAAACATGCTCGGTCATCCGCATGTGATCCCATTGATAAACGCGGAGCGCCATCTGCTTGGCGAATGCCATCTTTTGCAGGGATTCGTCCGGTTTTCCGATTACGACGGCGTACTCGTTTCGGCGATAACGCCAAAGAACTTTGTCTTACCCTTTATTGCAAACCATTTCATAGATAGATACTCATGTGAGGATTTTATGATATTCGACAAAACGCACAAAGCGGCTTTGGTATATCAGGATAAGAAGGCAATTATAACTCACATGCAGGATATAGAATTCCCCCAGGCAAACGAGGATGAAAAAAGTTATCGCGCCCTATGGCGCCAGTTTTACAAAACCATTGCCATAGAAGCGCGAAAGAATCACCGTTGCCGCATGACGCACATGCCTAAACGTTATTGGGATAATATGACAGAGTTTGGCTGATCTATGCCACTCAATATAAAAGTATCAAGCATAGGATCTTTATGGCGAAACAGCCTTTGCATTCTCCTCAAGATGACGTTCTATCTTTGTTATCAAGGTCGTCGCATCCACTGGCTTACGCAGATAATCATTCGCCCCGGAGGAAAGCGCCTTTTTAACGTCATCCGGACTTGCGCTTCCCGTCAGGAAAATGACGGGCGTATCCTTGTAGGTCTCAAACTTGCGTATTATGCTCAGAAGTGTGAACCCGTCCATATCCGGCATACCGATATCCATAATAATGAGATCTGCATTGTTATTTGAAAGAAACTTTATCGCCGACATATAGTTAGTGACGCCATATATATGGTAAAAGCCTTTCAGCATAGATTTCAGTGAATTTAACACCACCGGCATATCATCTATCGCCAGTATCTTCTTTTTTGTATCCTCCGCTTCGTTAATGCCGGTATTCTTTAAGCTTTTAAGAAGCTTTTTTGATTCCTTTTGCGCTGCATCATAATTGAAGTTGTTCAAATAATTATATATGGTCTTGAGCGATTCGTCTATCTCGGCAGTATAGAAGAATACCATCATCGCACGAAGCTGTTCAATGGCAAAATCCGCTTCAAAATTATCTATCAAAACAGCGAGCTTCTCAAACTGTTCAAAATTGACCGGAGCTTCCTCCCTGCCTTTTCTGGAAAAATCGAGCCCCGTTTTTTTGTCCTGCGGCTCCGTCTTTTTTATAGGCCGAGCATCAGGCGTATCAATACGGGCGCCATCGAGCTTTTTGCAAAGGTCTTTAAGGGAATCTATCAACTTGCCGTACGCATCGCGGATCTCAAACGCATCGTGGGTCTGGATTGCATTGACCAATATCTCTATCTTCCATATGGTAGGGGCCGCGCCAATATCCATAAGTTGTATCTGCATATGGGATAGCCTGAATATCAAAATATCATAAGTGCGTGAAATTTCCGATATCGGGAATTCATCTATAAATGCTTGGATACTATCCGTAAGCATAGCAAGTTTTTTAAAAAAGGCCTGCCTGGATTTTTCTCTTTTTAATGCCGAAAGTGCCGAAATATCCTGCATATTCATTAAGTTATGCATACTATAAAACGGACTGCCGCCCATATATCCACCCTCCTATAATAACTGATTTATTTCATTTATAATATCTATCGCGCTCTCCTCATCAAACGATTCTATTGCTTCCGAAGCCATTTGCAGGCACATATTAAGCTGTTTGCCAAAATCCTTACACCGCATTTGCGTAATGATCTCTTGTGCGCCGTCCGTTTCAAAGCTCTGCAATAAACTCCTGGCAACCGTCATTTTGAGCCGCAATTCTTCTATATCGCCCTTTGGCTTTTGCTCTTTGCTTTCCTTTACAAAAAGGGCTTCATCTATCCGTGTGCCAAGTAGTTTAAGCTCGTCCAAAAAATCTGGAAACCTGTCTTTGCAGATATCTTCCCTTCTTTCCTTTGCATATATCTCAAGTGTTTCCGCTTCTTCCGCCATATCCGTAGCCCCAATGCTGTAAAGCGCGCCCTTCACGCCGTGCACCTCTATGGCAAAATTTTCGATCCTGCCGTTTTCAATATACGTGATCATCTTTGCGCAGGTTTCCGGCAAAACACGTGAAAAAACCACGAGCAGCTGCCTGTAATCTTCAGGATCGCCGCCCACTCTGCTGAGGCCAAGAGATATATCCAACTCATATATGTTTACAAGCCTGGACATATAGTTGGCGGGAGGCAATACGGTATCTGCACCTTGGGCTTCCACCATATCCATATCCTCATTGCGGATATGTGCATCTGTAGCTTCAATTTTTTGCTTATCAAAAGGGCTTGTAAATGATTTATCCAATATCGGACCTTCGAGCTGCCGCTATAGCTTCTTTGCCATATTTCGCAATTCCTGCAGCCTTTCTATATTTATTCCGACTTTGCTTTGGTTTTAAGAGATATTTCATTCGTTTGAGTCTGGAAGATATTACATATTGTTTTGGTAATTATAACATATAGTAATAATGTAGTACAGTAATTAGCTTCCAATTCCAAACTTTTTTTGTTTCCAAATTGCCACAATCTGCCTCCTACAGCCTTTCCACAATTATACATAATTAGGAGGCGCTTGTTCTTCATCCATATATGGCAAAAAGCAGGCCCCAATTTCGGGGCCTGCTTTTATCGGAATGTTACTTTTGCTTTTTTACTTTTATTGTTCTTCCTTGCGTGTAGACCTTCTCTTCATCACAATCAAGAATACGAATCCAATAAGGATGCACATCAGTCCAACGAACATAAACATCATTGTAGACTCACCTGTCTTCGGCAGGCTTGCATCGGTGTCTTCGTCCGTAGGCTCTGCAGTAGTCTCTCCTGCGGGTTCCTCAGTTGGCTCGATAGAAGGCGAGCCTTTCGGCGGGTCTGTCGGTTCTATCGTAGGAGGTCCCTCCGGAGGAAGTGTCGGCTCTATTATAAGAGCATTGATAATTAGCGTTCCGGGAA
>JAVBOF010000078.1:0-5035 GCA_031550915.1 Eubacteriales bacterium
GGCGCCATATGCACAACCTGTCCCTGATTAAAAACACCGACGCCCTTGCTTCTGAGACGGCCTGCCACGGCGACAAGATCAATCATCAGAATTTTGTGGGCAGTTAGAAGATCTTTTACCGAGTAAGGGTTGAAACTTAACAGCTTCTCATAAGCCTCGTAGGCGTTTTTGACTTCTTGTATTTCGCTTGGCGGACCAAGAATCCGCTTACCGTCGATGATGTCCGTTATTTGACCCAGCGACAGCGAATTGTTTTCGATAGCCAGTGAAGAGTAAATTGTTATGATCCTGTTTTCACGGCGAAGCTCAGGAGCAAATCTTGTTTCACCGGTAAAGTTTAGCTTCCCGATATTTTCACTAATTTCGGATACCAGCGATAAGATTAAGTCTGTGACCTTGTACGGCGGTGAATATGGTTCCATAGGGTGCCTCCATCTTGTACTATATTATATCGTACAAGTTATGCAATAGCAACAATGAATAGCGCTCCAGTTGCGGATTTTGGTTCACTTTAAAGATATAAAAAGGGGGACCTTTTTTGATAAAGTATCGTCTTTTCAGTCTATGCTCTCAATCCTTTTTTGGATCAATCCGCTTTTCGGCGCCCAACTCGTTTGCCGTCTTGATTGCGCCGCGCCCGAACTTCTGCTGCAGATTATATGTAAGCGTGTCGATCTTCTCTTTTTGCTCGTCGACTGCTGCGTCCAGCAGCGAAAGCTGCCGGACTGCTTCCTTTGTAAGCCCGCTAAGGCTGATGCCGACCAGCCGTATGGGTCGCTTTTCTATGGTGTCGAGCAGTGCGGCGGCGGTGCCGAAGATCTCGTCTGCCCGGTTGGTGGCCGTGCCGGTTTTGGAACGGGTGATCTGCTTCATGTCAGCGTAGGTGATTTTGAGCGTGACGGTGGCGGCACTGTAGCCCTGCTCGTGAATTTCAAAGCTCAGCTCTTTTGCGATCAGCAGCAGGGCGTCCTTCAGGTAACCAAAATCCGAAATGTCCTTTTGGAAGGTGTGCTCTTTGCCGATGGATTTGGGTTCGGCCCACGGCGTAACGGCCCGCTCATCGATGCCGTCGGCGCGCAGCAGGATCTCCCGTCCCTGGTTGCCGAACTGACGCTCTACCAATGCGCGGTGGGAGTAGATATCCCGAACGGTGCGGATGCCGGCTTCACCCAGCGCCTCGGCGGTTTTTACACCCACGCCGTAGAGGATGCGCACGTCCCGGTCGATGATCAGATTCTTAAAGGTGACGACGTCCAATATCTCAAAGTAACCGTCCGGCTTCTTTTCCTCGCTGGCCAGTTTTGCGGCCATCATGTTGTAGCCCACGCCGACCGAGCAGGTGAGGCCGACCTCTTGTTTGGTTCGGCGCTTTATCTCCTGTCCGATATTCCGAAAACCGCCAAGCAGTTTTTCCGATCCGGTCACATCTAAAAAGCCTTCGTCGAGCGAGATGTATTCGACAAGGTCGGTGTAGTCGTCCCAAATTCTGTGAATCTGGTCGGAAGCTTCGGCGTATTTGTGCATGTCGGGGTGCATGTAAATGCCGTCCGGACAGCGGCGGAAGGCCTCCTTGATGCTCATGGCCGAGCGCACACCAAACACCCGCGCCTCGTAGCTGCAGGTGGAGACGACGCCGCGCTCACTCGGCAGTGCGCCGATGATGAGAGGCTTTCCCGCAAGGGCAGGGTTGTCCCGCACTTCGACCGCCGCGAAAAAGGCGTCCATATCCACATGTATGATGATTCTGTTCATACTGCACTCCGGAAAGTTCAACTTCAATGCCAGCCCCGATTATTAAAACATACTAAAATAGTTCTACGCGCGGTTGTTTTAATAATAGGCTTTTCAACGCTGAATTAACAATTGGCTAATACTTTGCATCTTTGTTGTGCCAAGAAAACATCTTTCGGCTAAAATGCTTTACAATTACATTTTGGCCGAAAGATGAAGTTTAATCAAGATAGATTATTGAGTGATTTGTATCGGGTAGCAGGTGGATTCGAACCCGTAAGCCTTACAAGCACAGTTCTTTATCAATCAGCAGAGGTGTTGATAGAGGTGGGGGCGAATGTAAATTTTCGAGGCGACGAATTAAATGTCTGAAAACTTTTTTCGTGAGCACACGTTAGAAGTTGTTTCATAATTGCTCTTAACAATGCCATAGTTCGGAAGTATGATACTTGCTTTAATTATAAATTACTAATAGAATAAAGAAAATTGCAGATTAATGTCGTTTGGGTGATTATTGGGACAAACAATAATGTAAAATGGCGGTACACGATGCATACATTTAGATTCAATGAATTAAAAGATGCACCTTTGATAGTAGACGCTATATATAAAAGTGGCGCTGGCCAGAATATAAAAGAAGAGCCGCTACACATATTGCTTCCTCGCACATCTAATCAAGGTGGATTTCGAATAACCCATAGGCAAGACAACATGAAATTCCCAGCATATGTAGTTATCTATACAACGCTGGGAGAATTAGAATGGCCGGATTTTTTGGACGCGGAAACTGGAATATTTCGATATTATGGAGACAATCGTTTACCAGGAAAAGACCTGCACGATACTCGAAAAAAAGGCAACCAATTATTGCAACAAGTTTTTGAATGGCTCAATTCCAAAGGAAGATTGCATCAAATACCTCCATTTCTAATATTTAAAAAAGCTGGAGAGGCTCGCGATGTGCAGTTTCTCGGTTTGGCGGCGCCAGGGAGCATAAGTATACCGCCAGACCGCGATTTGATTTCTTTCTGGAGAACAATGAATGACCAAAGGTTTCAAAACTATGAGGCTTATTTTACGATACTCGATCTCAAAGAGGAGACAGTTTCAAAAAAATGGCTTGAAAGCCTTGTCTATGATTATGAAAACAGTTTAAACTATGCGCCAAAATGTTGGAAATCATTTATTAATTTTGGCAGAGAAGGGATTCATCCCTTGCGAGCGCCAAAGATTTCCGTAATACCCAGCAAGAAGGAACAATTACCCGCTGACGCAGATGGAAGGAAGGCGCTTGAAAAGCTGCGCAATTATTATAAAGACGATCCATATTCTTTTGAAAAATGTGCTGTTCGTCTTTTGCAAATGATGGACTCAAATTTTTATGAGTTTGAGTTGACCCGTCCTTGGCGTGATGGAGGGCGAGATGCTATTGGAAAATACCGGATTGGAACATCGTCTGACCCACTGACCATTGATTGTGCGGTAGAAGCAAAATGCTATTCGGAGAAAAATGCTATCGGTGTTAAGCAAATGTCTCGGCTAATTTCAAGAATTCGCTATCGCCAGTTCGGTGTATTGGTTACCACGAGTTGTGTTGATTCTCAAGCGTATAAAGAAGTGAAAGAAGATGGGCATCCGATTTTAATTATTCATGCAAAAGATATTGCAGAGATTTTAAGAAAAAACGGAATCACACATCAATCCATTGAGGATTGGTTAAAAGAAATAGATTATTAGTTGGAGTATTTGTGAGTCAGTATAAGTTTAGATTTATTGATTTATTTGCTGGAATAGGTGGATTTCATCAGGCTATGAGATTTCTCGGTGGAGAATGTACCATGGCTTCTGAAATCAATCAAACATGTATTGATACATATAAATTGAACTATAAAACCAAAGATATTCGCGGCGATGTAAGAAAAATTGATGTTAATACTGTTGGCGAATTCGAGGTCTTATGTGCAGGATTTCCGTGCCAACCGTTTAGCAAAGCTGGCATGCAACAAGGATTTCAAGACGGGACAAGAGGAAACCTTTTCTATGTTATCCTGGACTTCTTGGATGCCCATCCAGAAGTCAAATTCATTATTCTTGAAAATGTGCGTAATCTTGCTGATAAAAATGAGAATTGGGATATCATCAAGACAGAGTTAATGAAAAGGAATTTCTATATTACTGAAGATCCTGTTATTCTGTCTCCACACAACTTTGGAATTCCGCAAATTCGAGAACGAGTATATATACTCGGGATGAGAAAAGATATTCGAAATGAAAACATCTTGACAAACGGATATATTCATATATCTGATTTAGGACTTGAAGAATTCAGAAATAAAGACAACTGCAAATATGGTGATGCTTGGACGGTTTTGGAAGATAGCGTTGAAGAAAGCTATTATATAGGCAAAGAACAAGAACTGATGATACGAGCTTGGGACGAGTTCCGTATCCATACTGGAATCAAGACGATCGGATTCCCAATTTGGATAAACTGTTTTGGGATTAACTACACGTACGATAAAGCTTTTTATAATACGATCAAATTAACAGAAATGCCCGAATGGAAGCAAAAATTTGTCTTTAGCAACCGATTATTATACAAAAAGAATAAAGTTTTCATTGACAGTTGGATAGTCAAATATGGCATGCAAAACCGAATAAAGCTATTTCAAAAATTCGAATGGAACTGTGGAACGGATGTTAATGATATTCATGATGCAATTATCCAAATCAGACAATCAGGTATACGAGTAAAGAGACCTACATATTATCCATCTTTGGTTGCAACGGTTAATACCCCGATCATTTGGGACAAAATGGCGAAAAAGTATCGAAGGATTACGCCTAGAGAAGCTGCGAACTTACAGAGTTTCAATAAGAGATTTAAATTCTCAGGATCAGATAAGCAAATTTATGAACAATTGGGGAATTCGGTAAATGTTCGAGTTTTAAAGATTTTAGGTGAGAGCCTGTTCAAACTTGCTAAAGAGGGATGGGACGGGAATGACTAAGGATAAAATAAACATTAGACCAACGACCGGGGTTTATGCGACTTATCAGCGACTCAGTTATCAACCCTGGACTGCAATAGCTGAGTTCGTGGACAACTCCACTTGGAACTACTTTTTACATAAAAAGGAGTTAAAGTCTATTCCCGCATTCAAAAAGCTATATGTAGCAATCGAATACAAAACAGGCAAGTCTGGGCAAGATGAACTTGTTATTACCGACAATGCATTTGGTATGGAAATAGAAGAATTTGAACGGGCTATTGTATTGGACAAACCTCCCAAAGATAAGAGTG
>JAVBOF010000021.1:0-9377 GCA_031550915.1 Eubacteriales bacterium
TTATGGTATCTGTACTTTTAACCATTTTTTCAATAATAACGGATGAAGTGAAATCTGTAACATAAGCATTAAGTATCTTATATTTACCGTCTTTCGTTTCACTGGTTTCAGACTTAAATACCTGGCCTTCAACAATGACGCTTGCATTCAGGTGGTTAAGCTCGCACATTTTCTCGGACTTTCCCGTAATAGGCTTTCCTATAACTGAATGTGAGCCTTTATGGGCTTTTGAAATCTTTGGCTTTTCTTCTTCGTCATCTCGTTCGGTCTTAGCGTTTTCCAATTCGATGATTTTCATTGACCTTTCAACATCTTCCCTGTAAGAGGTATCCTCGCGCGAATCTAGTTCCGAAAACACAATCATGATATCCATATCAAACGATTTATTAGTAATATTTTTTATCCGTTCATCCAGATTATTCTTCTTAAAAAACTTCATGCCGCCAGGAGAAAGCGAAATCGATAGTATATCATCTTCTATCAGCCATTCAGATTCCTTTATAAATGGCTGTGAAGCCGGCATTGAATCAGCAAGATAATTCTTTATATAATCGATAACATGCTGATTTCCGGATCGGGGAAAAACAAATTGAATCTTTGGATCCAGGCCGTTAAAGGATTCAGAAAACGCATGCCTAATACTCTCTTGCGAATGATAATTGAATATCTCCTCGCATTTTAACACAAAAAAAACGCTGCCTTGCGCCTTGTTTATAATGACTTTAGATATTTCCATCTTACCCTCATATTCAGTAAGATCCATATCTGAAAGCAGTTTTAGTAATGCGTCGGTCATTTTACCCTCTTCTTTAGTTTTATCAATTCTTTGACTTCTGTTAAAAGCGTATCCGCCAATTCCTCAGCCGGCACTTTTTTTCGAGGTTTGCCTTCCATAAATATTAAACCAAAGTCTTCACCCCCGGCAATTCCAATATCAGCATGCGATGCCTCTCCGGGGCCGTTTACAACACATCCCATAACAGCGATTTTCAGTGGAGTAACTTCGTCAATAAATTCATTTTGTACCCGTAGTGCAATGCCTTCTATATCGATAGAACACCGTCCACAGGTCGGGCAAGATATCACCTCTATACCCTCTTGCCTTAAGCCGATACTCTTTAGAATAGTTTTTGCGGCATAAACCTCATGAACTGGATCTCCCGTTAACGATACGCGTATGGTATCCCCGATCCCATCGAGCAATAAAGAGCCTATTCCAATCGCAGATTTGATTATCCCGACATCCCTCGTCCCCGCTTCAGTTATCCCGACATGCAGAGGATAAGGACATCGTTCATTCAAAAGTCTATAGCTTTCTATTGAAAGCGGAACGGAGGAAGATTTCACGGAGACGACAATATCATAAAAACCACACTGTTCCAAGTAGGATACATGTTCCAAAGCACTCTCAACTATGCTTTTTGCACTTATTCCCCCGAAACGGTCTATAATATCCTTTGATAAAGATCCTGAGTTAGCGCCAACCCGAATAGGCGTACTTTTCTCCTTTGCACTTTCGGCTATCGATCTTATATGTTGGACATTCATGTTCCCGGGATTGATCCGCAACTTATCTATGCCGTTTTCAAGAGCCATTAAAGCCAGTTTACGGTCAAAATGTACATCCGCTATCAAAGGAACAACGGCATATTTTTTAAGCTCTTTTATTGCTGCTGCGCTGTCAATATCAGGTATCGTAATCCGAATCAGTTCACATCCCGCTTTTTTCAGCAGCGAGATTTGCTCAAGCGTCGCATCGATATCGCTTGTCCGCGTATTAGTCATAGATTGAATGCTTACATAACCTCCGCCTAATTCAACGGAGCCAACTTTCATACATCGTTTCGCCATTTTCATCCACCGCTTACCAGCCTGGCGATATCATTATATGTCACAATTATAATCAAACCAAAGAATAACACTAGTCCCGCAAAATGCACCATGCCCTCTTTTTCTCTTGGAAACGGTTTCCCGCGAATCCACTCGATAAACAGCAATAGGACTCTGCCGCCGTCCAGAGCTGGCAGAGGTAAAAGGTTCAAAACCCCGAGGTTTATACTAATGAGTGCGACAAGGTTTAAAAAGGTCCCAAAGCCAAGGTTTAGCGATTTACCCACCATATCAACCATACCAACTACTCCGGCAAGATTTGATGTGCTTTGCGTACCTGCAATCAGGCCTATAATAAAGGCGAGCATCTGCTTTATCATATAGAACACCCATTTGAAAGACAGGGCAAAGGACTCAAAGAATCCAAATTTTTCTATCCCGCCCATGACTATTCCGATTTTCCCTTGGGTATCCCTATTAACGTTTTTTTCAAGTATCTGGCCGTCTCTCTCGATTTCAAGTACAACGCTGCTGCCCTTTGCATTAGATAGATAATCTATTGCTTCCATAGCAAAATCTGCGTTTTTTCCGTCTATACGCAATATTCGATCTCCGGGTATGAGGCCAGCTATCTGTGCGTTGGAATTTTCTACGGTCTCGTTTATAACCGGAGCCGTTGCTCCGAAACCCATCAATATAACTGCGGAAATTATTATAGCAAAAACAATATTAAAAACCGCACCGGCAATCAGCGTCAAAAACCTCTTTATCTTTGGTTGGTTATTGAAAGCGCTCTCATCAGGTATATCATCATCCTCGCCGTGAAAGACAACCATACCTCCAATAGGAAAAGCTCTAATTGAATAAAGGATCGAATTCTTTTCCCACTTTATTATCTTCGGACCCATGCCGATTGAAAATTCCAATATTTTTAGCCCTGTAGCTCTTCCTACAAGGTAATGTCCTAGTTCATGTACAAAAATCAGTAAGCTGATTATTAAAATACCAACAATTATGGTTACAGCTACCATCGTTTCACCTCAAAATGTTCTTATCTCTTAATATATATTCCCTGCAATCCTTATCAGTATAAAAAATTTCATCCAATGTTGGATTATATGTATTTTTGTACCGTGTCATACATTTTGATATTATTTCCGGTATATCAAAATAACCTATTCGGTCTTGTAAATACAATTCTACAGCGCTTTCATTTGCTGCATTCAGTACTGTCGGCATTATCCCGCCATCTCTGGCGGCTCTATATGCCAATCCCAAGCACGGAAATCTATCCATATCCGGCCCATAAAACGTTAGTTTGCCGATTTCCAGCAAATTCAAAGGCTTCGTACCAGTATTCAATCTTTGGGGGTAACCTAGCGCGTATTGTATCGGTATCCGCATATCCGGGTTTCCAAGCTGGGCCAGAACCGAATTATCGTTCAACTCTATCATGCTGTGAACAATGCTTTGCGGGTGGATTATAACGTCAACCATGCTTTCATCCACATCAAACAGCCCACATGCTTCAATAACCTCAAGCCCCTTATTCATCATTGTAGCACAATCTATCGTAATCTTCTTACCCATATCCCAAGTCGGATGCCGCAATGCTTCATCCGCCCTTGCATGTGCAAGCTTATCTCTGTCATAATCCTTAAACGCGCCGCCTGAAGCAGTTAGAATTATTTTCTTCAACTGTCCCGGTAATACGCCTTGCAAACACTGGAATATTGCACTGTGCTCACTGTCAACCGGATAAATGTGCACACCATTTTCCGTGAGCGCTTCTTTTATCAGCCCTCCCGCGCAGACAATGGATTCCTTATTTGCTAACGCTATCCTCTTTTTGGACTTTATAGCATGCATCAAAGGTGCGAGACCGGCTATACCAACAACGGATATCAATACGGTATCTGCGCCGGAAAAGCAGGCTGCTTCAAGCAATGCTTTTTCACCAGCAAACAACTCTATTTCCGTAGATATGCCTTGCCTAATTATATCATACTTTTCTTTAGAACCAAAAAAAACGCAAAGTGGCTTATAGCGCATTGCCTGCTCTATAAGCAGCTCGTAATTTGAGTTCGCGAATAATGCCGCAACTTTAAAAACTTCTGGGTTTCTTTCGATAACATCGAGGGCTTGGGTTCCTATTGAACCAGTAGAACCGACAATTGAGACATTTATCATCTAAACCACCGTACCGTTTATCCAAAATACGATCCTCAGAATCAGATATACAAATGGCGCACAGAACAGCACGCTGTCTACCCTGTCCAGTATCCCGCCGTGGCCGGGCAAAATCGTGCCGTAATCTTTGATACCTACGCCTCGTTTTATCAGCGAAGCAACTAGGTCCCCAGCCTGGGATACGGCGCCACAGAATCCCCCTACAAGTATAGCTAAAAATATATTCATATGCATGCCAAACATGGGATAGAGGCACAGTGCAAGTATGACCGAAATAACTATCGATCCTGCTAGACCGCCAATTGCTCCCTCAATAGTCTTTTTTGGGCTGATATGAGGGCAAAGTTTATGTCTACCCCAGAATGTCCCTGCAAAGAATGCGAAAATATCTGTGAATACGGCGCATGCGATCATCATGATAAAAATTGGCAGAACATTACCGCTCTGTGCGTCGTGCAAAAGCATCATCAATGGAATGAGCAAAGCGCCTGGATATGCAAACGGAAAGATAGAGCTAAATATGTCATTTAATGCGTGTTCTTTTTTGAAGATGAACACAACGAAGGTGCTTGCTATCAATAACGTAGTTATCGGTATAACTGCCTCTTCGCCAAGGAATACAATCACCGGTATCAAGGAAACTGAAAAAACTATTCCCAAAAAAGCAAACGGCTTATTGCCGCAGCTCTTCATAGCCTGATACATCTCGATTGTAGGAATCACCGAAATTACAATACCCAGAGTATAGAGGACCCAACCTCTGAATATTACGGCTACAATAAAAACAATAGCGGCCAGTGCGCCGAACAAAACCCTGTTAAACAATAAATTCTCCTACTAAAAAACTCAAATGCTCCCAAAACGCCGCTTCCGCTTTGCGTAAGCGCGCAGAGCATCTACATACGATTCTTCGTTAAAATCCGGCCAAAGAGTGTCTAGAAAATATAGTTCTGAATATGCGCAGTGCCATAAAAGGAAATTGCTAAGCCTAAGTTCTCCGCCGGGGCGTATAAGAAGATCGGGCATCGGCTGCCCTTTTGTATAAAGCAAACTCGAAAAATATTCTTCGTCTATGTTTCCAATTTCAAGATTCCCTTCCTTGACTGCCTCCGCTGCAGTGCGGGCGGCGTTTATGATCTCTGCCCGTGAACCATAATTCAAGGCAATATTCAATACCATGCCGTCGTTACCCTTTGTAGTTTCCACTCCGGCTTCAATCTCCCGGAAGACTCTGCCGGGAAAAGCTTTAGATTCACCAAGTATATGCAGCTTAACATTGTTTGCATGCAATTCAGCAAGTTCGCTTTTAAGGAATTCTATCAAGAGTTCCATCAAAGCCGAAACCTCATCCTCCGGCCTGCTCCAATTCTCTGTAGAAAAGGCGTATAACGAAAGCACCTTTACGCCTATATCGGAGCTCATTCGTATGATCCGGATAAGTGTTTCCACTCCAGATCTGTGGCCAAAACTGCGGGGTAATCCCCTACCCTGAGCCCACCGTCCGTTTCCATCCATAATTATCGCAACATGTTCCGGCAGGACATTGATTCCAGTCAAGTCATATTTTTTTTGTTTTCTAGAGAAAATGCTCATCTGTCTATTTTAGTTTTAAAGCCTGAAACCGTCAAAACAACACTTCCATTTACGATGTTCTGCCTTATAACCCTTACACTATCAATTATATCCATTTCACGCGGCGAATTATATTCAATGATTTTGATATCATTGAATCCATTCATTGTAAGCGTTTTTTCGGCACTGTCGATTTCCAAACCCAAAACATTTGGAACGATCAAATTTCCAAAATTTCCTTTTCTTTTTCTGTGGCGATGCCATCGATTTGTTTGATAAAGTCATCCGTTTTCTTTTGTACGGAATCCTCTTCTGCTTTAAGATCGTCTTCCGTAATAATGCTATCTTTCTTCTCTTTTTTTAGTTCTTCATTCGCGTCACGGCGATAGGCGCGCACGGATATCTTGACTTCTTCGGCACGCTTCTTGACCTGCTTAACCAGATCCTTTCTTCTTTCCTCAGTCAAATCCGGAAAAACAAGCCTTATGATCTTGCCGTCGTTTGAAGGGTTTATCCCAATATCAGACTTTTGTATTGCTTTTTCAATCTCCGGTATCATCTTTGCGGCCCAGGGCGCAATAATAAGCAGTTTTGCTTCTGGCGCGGATATATTGCCAACCTGATTTAACGGCGTCGGGGTCCCGAAATAATCTACAACTACACGATCCAGGACCTGTGGATTTGCCCTGCCGGCCCTCAATGTTGAAAGATCCTTTTTAAATAATGCCAATCGCTTATCCATCTTCTCCTGCATGGAGTCTATTACCTCTTTAGACATAAGACAACCTCCAAATTAACGAATTGTAATATGATAAAATAATCTTATTAGAAATACTGTTTATATTGTAAATGAAAACCGGCGTTAAGACAAGCATGACGCCGGTTGATTATTAATTTTTATCAGTCTAATCTATAATGGTCCCAATAGCCTCTCCCAACAAAACCCTGCGGATATTCCCCGGTTCGGTCAATCCAAAAGCTATGATAGGTATCTTGTTTTCCATACACAATGTTATAGCTGTTGTATCCATGGCTGAAAGGCCACGGTTTATAACATCGAGGTACGATATCCTGTCGAATCGCTGCGCAGTTGGATTCAACTTAGGGTCACTATCATACACGCCATCAACATTTTTTGCCAATAGCAGGACTTCGGCTTCGATCTCTGCCGCCCTAAGTGCCGCAGCTGTATCGGTGCTGAAAAATGGGTTTCCAGTACCGCAAGCGAAAATGACGACCCGATCTTTTTCTACATGCCTTATAGCCTTGCGCTTAATATATGGCTCCGCTATTTGCCGCATTTCGATCGCCGTCTGGACTCGAGTCTCGACCCCCTTATTTTCAAGAGCATCCTGCAATGCCAGTGCATTCATTGTCGTAGCAAGCATACCCATATGATCGGCGGTGGATCGATCCATCCATATACCGCTTCTGCCACGCCAAAAATTACCGCCTCCAACTATGATCCCGATCTGAACTCCAAGGGCTTTTGCCTCCTTTATTTCATCGGATATAATTCCCAGTACATCGTTATCTAAACCAAATCCCTTTACCGAGGCAAGCGCCTCACCACTCAGTTTTAGAATTACTCTTTTGTATTTCAGCATAAAGTCCCCCATCTATTTATGAATATTCAAAAAAAGGACACTTGAGTGTCCTTTTTTGCTATTTTATTTGACTCATTACTTCTTCAACAAAGTTATCTTCCTTCTTGGCCAATCCTTCTCCAAGCTCAAATCTTACAAAGCGGCGAACCGATATATTTTCTCCGACCTGTGCTATCCGCTCGACCACTATATCGTTAATCGTCTTGTCAGTATCCTTTACAAAAGGTTGCTCCAAAAGACAAATTTCCTTGTAATACTTTTCGATACGCCCTTCGACCATCTTATCTACGATTTTTTCAGGCTTGCCTTCGTTCAATGCCTGTGCGCGTAGTATTTCTTTTTCTTTCTCTATCATTGAAGCATCAACTTCTTCCCTACGCAGGCATACGGGGTTTGCCGCCGCAATATGCATTGCTATATCGTGGACAAAAGCTTTGAATTCGGGTGTTTTTGCAACAAAATCCGTCTCGCAGTTCACTTCAAGTAAAACACCTATCTTGCCATTCATATGGATATAACTATCAACAACACCTTCCGCGGCTATCCTTCCGGCCTTTTTAGCGGCGGACGCCAAGCCCTTCTCGCGAAGGTATTCAACTGCCTTCTCGATATTTCCATCGCATTCTGTCAATGCGTTTTTACAATCCATCATACCGCATCCGGTAATATCCCTCAGCTCTTTAACTGCGGTTGCGCTAATCATATATATTTTCCTCCATTCGATATCAGTTGTATGTCGGCTTATTCCTCAGTTGCCACAACGGTTTCTTCTGCAACTGCATCTGTTGCAGCTTCATTTTCTAAATAATCCGCGCCTTCCATCGATTCGCCCTGACGGGATTCCAGGACAGCATCGGCCATTTTCATGGAAATAAGTTTGACCGCACGGATAGCGTCATCGTTGCCAGGAATAACGTAATCGACTTCATCCGGATCACAATTGGTATCAACGATAGCGACAATCGGTATACCAAGGGTATGCGCTTCAGCGATCGCTATTCTTTCCTTTCGGGGATCAACTATAAACAATGCGCCCGGCAGTTCCTTCATGTCACGAATGCCGCCAAGATTCTGCTCCAGCTTTTCATGCTCATGACGCAATTTAATGACTTCTTTTTTGGGAAGCAATGCCATTTCGCCGTTTGTCTCCATTTGTTCAATACGATTCATGCGTGCAACTCTCTGGCGTATAGTGCGGAAATTTGTAAGCATACCGCCAAGCCAGCGGTTTTTAACATAGAACATACCGCAGCGTTTTGCTTCCTGTTCAATCGACTCTTGAGCCTGCTTCTTAGTGCCAACGAATAAGACAGTCTTTCCTTCCATAACGACATCGCGCACGAAGAAGTATGCGTCCTCAACCTTTTTGACCGTTTTTTGCAAATCAATGATGTAGATACCGTTACGTTCGGTAAAGATGTACTCCGCCATTTTGGGATTCCATCTTCTTGTTTGATGCCCAAAATGTACGCCAGCTTCCAAAAGCTGTTTCATAGAAATGACAGACATAAATAACCTCCAATTGTTTTTCCTCCTTCCGCCTCATAAACTCCGGAACCTATCGGCACATCCTTTGTTTCAGCGGAAGTGTGATTTTTAACTAATGTAGTATATCATATGGATCATCTCTAAGCAAGAAAAAGTATACAAAAAAGCTGCTTGCTTTAGCAAACAGCTCATTCAGCATGATTTTAATCAAGGCTTCCACGAATATTCTTTATTCGTAGTCTTTCCATGGCTCTTGTGAGCGTTATTAGGCTTTCTTTATATTCACGTATGCTCTGCTTTTTCAGCAGCATGTTCTCAGCCTTTTCTTTATCTGAAAGAGCGCGTTCGACGTCTATTTCATCCGGCCACTCACATTTCTGTGCAAAAATAATCGTCTTATCCTTGCGGACATCCAAAAAGCCTTCCGTAGTAAAAGCATTCCTCTTTTCACCATTATACACAAAGCGCAGCTCACCGATGCTGATATTGACTATCATCTCGGCATGGTCTTTCAAAACTGTAAGTTCTCCGTCCAACGCCTTAATGGTAAGTGACTCGACGTTGCCATTGAAAAAGGCTCTTTCCGGTGTAACTATTTCTAACACAAATTCCGACATTGGTATGGCTCCAAATCACGTATTTTACATTTCATTTAGCTTCTTGGCTTTTTCCTTTGCTTCATCGATATCC
>JAVBOF010000087.1:0-4574 GCA_031550915.1 Eubacteriales bacterium
ATCATCCCTTCAGTTATGGGATTGAACACTATAGAAAAACATGAAAAAGGATTTTTGCAGGCGGCGGCGGTATATGGCGTAGAGCTTGCCTCCCATAAGCTGCACATTGAAAGGACAAGAAGGCCCCAGAAAAGCGAA
The DNA here is from genome assembly GCA_031550915.1 of Eubacteriales bacterium. Taxonomy (GTDB): domain Bacteria; phylum Bacillota; class Clostridia; order Christensenellales; family MGBC116941; genus JAVBOF01. Next base: position 139 of record JAVBOF010000087.1, read on the forward strand.
TTGCTCGAATATTTGCGGGAAGGGCTTGAAGCGGATGCACCTATCGCCTTTTTGAACCTGCATAACGGCGGCCTGCCGTCTCTGGATACGTGGCATTGGGTTGTAATTATTGCCCTCGACGGAGAACGCGCTATATGCTATGACCAAGGGCGTTCGCTAAATATAGATGTGGTCCGATGGATGAATCAGACCGAACGCGGCGGCGGATTCATTTATTACACCTTGGTGAATTAAATCCCGGGCAAATCCCGGGATTTTGTTATGAATTCAGCTTTTGCATTGATTCCAATGGCGTTTCGCCGGTATCCATAAGCCCAAACTTTCTGCGTATCCGCGAAAGCTTCCTCGTCATGGGTTTAGCCAGTAAAAAGAGGAATATCGCAGTGGCAACAGCCAATACAAGATTGAATACAAACCCAGCGCCATAAATCGCGAGTATGCCCTGCCAGGTTATCGGGCTGATAAAGCCCAAAACCGTCCAGACATCAACGATAAGCCCGTATACAAAGCCTGATACGAATCCAAAGAGGCATATGCTCCATGTAGCCTTCAAGCCTCCTCTTTTGGATATTGACCCTGCAATAAAGCCTATCAAACCGCACGCAAGCATTTGCCACGGAGTCCAAGGGCCCTGCCCGAAAATGAAATTTGATACAAGTATCGAAACCGCGCCGGTAAAAAACCCGGCTTCCGCGCCAAAGGATAATCCCGCGATAATAACTATCGCAACTATCGGTTTAAACTGCGGGATCGGCGCAAAGGCTGCCCTGCCCACCGTCGCTATGGCTGCCATAACCGCGAGAGGCACAAGCTCCCTGGCCTTCGGCTTTTTCTTTTCGAATACAAACAGGAACGGAACGAACGAAAGCAAAACAATTATTATGCTGATAAGGGCATAATTCACCCCACCAAAGACTATGCCTAAAACTACCGCAATTACTATGAGGCCAAGGCATATAAACGGCAGCATTTTCTTCACTGTACTGCTCTGCATCTTTCGATCACCTCCCCGCAAGTCACGGCGTCATCCATAACGCCCCTGCTTATGCGGTTTGCCGCGGTCGTATAGAAACTGTTTCCGCAAAAGAAGCTGCGGCTTTCAGCTTCGGAAACTATATACCCGTCAAAGAAAAGAGCGCACCTATCGGCGTATTCCGCGGCAAATTCTACATCGTGTGTAGCCATGATTATGGTTTTTCCCTTAACCAAAAGCTCTTTTAGTATATTTGCGAAGTCCTTTTTATATCCGGCGTCCAAACCCTTTGTCGGCTCGTCCAGTATTATCACCTTCGGGTCGCGTAGCAGTACTTTCGCAAAGGCACATTTCTGCTGTTCACCACCGCTCAGATCAAAAGGATGCCGTCCTAAAACACCGCCTATGCCCATAAGCGCAACTACCTCAGCGATCCTTGCATCACTGTTTTCCAATGCGCATTCCATTGCAAAATCAGCCAGATCCTCTATTACGCTGTCTCCGGTAAACAATGTCTGCGGATCCTGAGGAAGGACGCCGAGTATATCCCTGTAGAGTTCGGCAGAAGGGTAATTTTCCATTTTTTTGCCAAATAATTTTATCCTACCTCTTTGGGCTTTTCTAACGCCGGAAAGCACGTTTATAGTTGTGCTTTTGCCCGTTCCGTTACCGCCGAGTATACAGAATAATTCACCGCTGCTTGCCTTCATGGCTACACCTTTGAGCACATCATCCAGATTTTTTTCATAGCGGAACCAGATATCCTCGATCTCTACAGATATCTCATTCTCCATGCTTTTCCTCTTTCCGCTATGCGCTGCGGGTAACTTTTCCGGCAAATTCCGCTCCAGATATCTCCTGCCCTCACGTACCGTTATCGGTGCATCGCCGGCGTTTTGCTCCCCCGATACCGCGCAGAATATGCGGGAAGCGGACGGCAGAGCCTCATACATTGCCCTGTATCCGTCTGATTTGGAAAACGCGGAAACTATCCCTTTTGGAGTATCCTTGCAAATGAGACGTCCTTCGCGCATTATCGCTATATGGTCAGCCATTGAAAATACGTCTTCAAGCCTGTGCTCGGTCATCAATACCGTGACTGCCAGCTCACGGTTTATCTTGTATATCGTATCCAAAAATTCGGCAGCCGTATTGGGGTCAAGCTGCGACGTAGGTTCATCCAACACCAGTAGCTTCGGCTGCATTACCATTACCCCCGCCAGGTTCAGCATCTGCTTCTGACCGCCTGAAAGCTCATGCACATTCATATTGAACCAATTATGTATACCAAAATAGCTGGCCATCTCCGCAACGCGCCTACGGATAACGCCGGTTTCAAGCCCAAGGTTTTCAAGCCCAAACGCGAGTTCGTGCCAAACCTTGTCTGTCACTAGTTGGTTGTCCGGGTTTTGCATAACGAAACCTATCTCGGAGGCGGATTTTCGTTCATCCATCTCCTCCAGGGGCTTGCCGTTGTACAGTATCTGTCCGCGCATATTGCCGTGCGGAGCTATCTCCCGCTTCAGATGTCTCAAAAGCGTCGTTTTGCCGCAGCCGGATTCGCCGCAAAGCAATACGAAATCGCCTTTTTCTATCTCAAGGTCAATATTGTTCAATACCTGCGTATCCGCGTCCGTAAAGCCAAAACTTAAGCCCTTAACGACGATCTGCGCCATCGCATTTCCTCCAAAATCTCCAATAGTAAGGGGTAGAGGCAAAGTATACCATATACAAGTGCCGATAATACAAGCATAAAGCCACTTCCTCCGCCCGTAATCTCAGGATAATACTGCATGTGCCCTATGCCTAAGGTATAAGAAAAGGCGCAGCACGCAGCAAGAAAAATTATTGCAGCCAGAGAAATAGCATCCCGCCTGTCAAACCGGAAGATCGTAAAGTGGCTTCTGCCAGTCAATCCGTATCCGCGTGCTTTCATCGAATCAGATGTTTCAACAGCGTTTTCAAGCGTCCAGGTTATCAATATGGATACTATTTTTACCCCGTGGCGTATGCGCTGCCAAATGTTGCCTGTGCTCATATCCATGCCCAATGCCTTTTGCGCCGCGGATATCCTTTTTACTCTGTCTAGCATCTTCGGCACAAGGCGCATTGTCATTGAAAAAAGCAAAGAAAAAGCCGGCAATATCCTGCAGAATATAAAAAGGAATTTATCCGATGTGATTATCCTGCTATAGCATGAAAACCAGATCAAAACGCTTACCAGCATCATTGCGGACGCGATGCCGAAGGCCAGTGATTCGAGCGTTATCGGGCTGTCTCCCAGATAGAATAATATTGTAAAGCCCATATGGCTGAACAGCGGGTTGATAAGTGATATTATTATGAACATCGGCAGCGCGAAACAGAGGTTCAGCCGTAATGCCTTTTTGCCATTTAGCAGTAGTGAATATAATATACAAGTACACAGCGATATCAATAAAAAAACGGGGGAATTGAAAAGCAGCACAAAGGCTATAATTGCGGCGAAATACAGGAAACCAACTGCCGGATGCAATTTATCCATAGCGTTTATCTTCATGTGCATTACCGCCTACTGATTGGCGCCGATATCTTTGCCAAGATCGCATGAATATTGGAGAAGTATCTTATCTCCGTTTTTTAGTTTATAAAGCGAACAGCCGTAAGAGGGGAATTCATCATTCACGCTGTACAACCAGCCGGACATAGGCCCGCAATCGAACTCATACAGATTGTTGACTCCCTCTATATATCTCGAACCGTAGGAGCTGTTGCCTTTATTATCGAAGTTTATCTTATTGCTTCTGCAAGTGCGCATCAATACGTCATATACCGTATCCCCTTCCGCAAAAGTGACCGCCGTTTCCTTCAGGATCACGCCGTCTTTCGGAACGACTTTTTCGCTTTGCGCCCTTGGATCGAGTTTATCCCAGTTTTCCAGCGCCTTTTTGCAATATATGGCTAAGGTAGCCGCAGGAGGGCTCGACGACCCTTCTTTTGCTTTCGCAGGGGCCTTAGCGGCGGCCTTTGGAATGCTGGTCTTTTGCGGGGCTACGGTCTTCTTATCATCTTTCTTTGGCTTTTGAGTGCTTGCGGCTTTTGCCGTTGTATTCTCTTCATTTGATTTGCCATTTATCTGCACAGATGGTTGTGGAGTTTGCAGATCCGGTGTTTCCTCTACGTCAACTTCCTCAGGGGTTTTTGTTTCCGCAGGAGGCGTTTCTTCGCTACCGTCCGAGCTTTTTTCAGCCGGCCCGACCGTTGCGTGGTCCAGCGCAGCTTTATCTATAGCAATAACGCCGGTATTATACGCGCCCGTTTTATCTGTACCGCAGGCAGCCATAGAGAATAGTACGAGCGCGGCCAAAGCCAGTAATATGAGTCTTTTCTTCCCAGAAACCATTTTTATCCCCCTCAAATGACCGTAACAGTATATACGAAGGTTTTATAGGCCTTCTTGCCGCCGGATTTATATTGGATCTTA
>JAVBOF010000072.1:0-15798 GCA_031550915.1 Eubacteriales bacterium
GTCCATCATGCTGAGCAGGTTTTTGTATTGGAAAACGGCAGAGAGGTCTCCGTTATAAAGACCGTCGCAAAAATATGGTATAAAGGCCGTTGGGCTTATCTTGAAAGCTTTTCGGATATTAGTGAACTAAAGGGAGCCGAAGAAAAATTGCGCACCATGGAGATAACCGAACGGTCTAACCGAGCAAAAAGCGAGTTTTTATCACGGATGAGCCACGAAATGCGCACTCCTATGAATGCCATAATCGGAATGACAAAAATAGCGGAAAACACCGATGATAATAGCCGGTTAAAATACTGCCTTTCTACCATCGGAGTGTCATCACAACATCTGCTGGGCATTATTAACGATGTTCTAGATATGTCGAAAATCGAGGCCGGCAAATTTGAATTGGATAGCACGCCTTTCTATATAGAAAAAACCTTGATGAAGATATGCAATCTGATGATAGAGCAGATTGAAAGAAAGAAGATTAAATTCCATATCCATTTGGACAAAGATGCAAACAAACAATATATCGGCGACGAACTGCGCCTTTCGCAAGTCATTACCAATTTAATCTCGAATGCGGTGAAATTCACGCAGGACGGAGGTATAATTCGGCTTAGCGTTAAGGAAGCTAAAAAGCAAAGCAATAGCGCAGTATTGGAGTTTTGTGTCGAGGATAACGGTATCGGAATCACGCATGAGCAAGCGGGCAGACTGTTCAATGCCTTTGAACAGGCCGACGGCGGTACTACCAGACAGTTTGGCGGTACAGGTCTTGGCCTTGCAATATCCAAGAACATAATCGAAAAAATGGACGGCAAAATTTGGGTAAGCTCCGAACCTGGCGAAGGTTCCATGTTTTATTTTCAGGTTAATCTTGAGTGTACTGAACAAGGCGAAGAAAGCGTAAGTTTGTCCGCCCAAAGAATGGACGATAAACGGATTCTGATCTCTGATCCGGATAACGAAAGCAGGAATTATTTCAAAACCATTGCCGAATGGAATAATATAAGCGTTGACGAGACCAACAACGTTGAAGATTTGACGGCAAAGCTTAAAATAGCGCGTGATAAGCATGAGGCTTATGACGCTATTTTCATTTCATACGCTTGGCCGGAATCAAACGGCATCGAAATCGCAAATAATATTTTAACTGCACAGGAGAAGAAGTCTACTATCCTAATGGCGTCGCTATTAAGGCGCAGCAAATCCGAGAACGCTGCGGCACACGCGGGAATAAGCAAGTACATCTCGAAGCCTCTGTTTCCGTCCGAAGTGATTTCCGCTATTTGCAATATTGAAGGCGGGGCAGCTGCTGCCGGTGATTCGGAACACGCCACCAATGATACGATCCCTGATTTTAGCGGCAAGAAACTTTTGCTCGTAGACGATGTCGATATGAATAGGGAGATCCTTATTGCTCTGCTTGAGGATACGAAAATCGAAATCGACCAGGCTGAAAACGGCTTGGCGGCTCTTAAAATGTTCAGCGAAGATCCGGAAAAATATGATGTAATCATTATGGATATCCAGATGCCCGAAATGAACGGCTACGAAGCTACCCGTCAAATCCGTTCAATCGGTACGGACACATCGCTTAGTATACCAATAATAGCCATGTCTGCTGACGCTTTTAAAGAAGATATCGATAAATGCCTGGAATGCGGCATGAACGACCATCTGAAAAAACCAGTCGAATTGGAATCGGTTATAGAAAAGCTCTCGTATTATATTGATAAAAATGACAAGATAGTTTCATAGCTCTATTAACTCTTAAGTAGTATTTTTTCGAATACTTTATTGACAAAAGCAATGGAAAAAGGTTTTACATAAGAATGTAATTCTATGACATGTTTTTCGCCTAATTGGTATGTCCTATCATTTAGCGGATGCCCAAAAGATATCATTTCATTAGCCCTTATACCAGCATCTTTGTACTTCGTGCAAAAGCGAAAGTTCTTTTAAGCTATTGTGAGTAAAATAATTTGAGGTATTCCTTATTTGACTGGAAAAATGGTTTTCAATATGTTATCATCATAAAATAAGCGTATTATATTGGTAAATGCAAGATATGATATATTATGAAAACTTGCACAATATACACTGATGACATTTAATAGTTTTTTACAAAATTATATTAGCGCTTTAGGATTACATATGAAAATTGCACTTGCAACGGACGGTTTCGAAGAAAGCAATAAAATTACCGAAAAATTTATAGACGCAAATTATTTATTGATCGCAGATGTCGATCAACAATGTATTTGTGAAGTTATCGAGAAAAACCAAGAAGATAAAAACAATATTGAATTTGCCCAAATAGTTGTAGACAGAGACTGTGAATCGGTCATCTGCGGCGAAATAGAAAAGCTTCCTTTTGAAATTTTAGCCAACCACGGGGTCACCCGTTCTTTGGGAAGCGGACTGACGATCATGGACGCACTGAATTGTGAAGCCTTGCTGGAGTTGATTACGGATTATATCGGAGGCACGGGGTGCAGTTCCTCTAATCCGCATAAAGATAGTGAAGGCAATTGTGAAGGACATTGCGATTTAATTTAAATGATATAAATTAAAAATGTGAAAAGGAGAAGTTGGACAAGTGGTATTAAGAAAAATCTTTCTAATTATTAACGGTGTGGAGCGCATGATAATCTGCGATCCCGAAAACGACACGTTGGCAACCGTTATCCGAAGACTGGGTCTGACAGGTACAAAAGTTGGCTGCGGTGTTGGACAATGCGGCGCATGCTCAGTTATCGTGGATGGCAAGGTAGTTAGAGCATGTACGCGTAAAATCAAGAATATTCCTGAATATTCAAATATCGAAACGGTGGAAGGTATTGGTACAGCCAAAAATCTCCATCCGCTGCAACAAGCCTTTATGACTTATGGCTCAGTCCAGTGCGGATTTTGTTCCCCTGGTTTCATAATGTCCGCAAAAGCCCTGCTCGATGAAAATGATAATCCCACAAGAGAACAGGTCCGCGAATGGTTCACAAAAAATCGCAATGTATGCCGCTGCACCGGATATAAGCCGATTGTAGATGCTGTAATGGCAGCTGCAAAGGTTATGCGCGGTGAAGCTACCATGGATGATATCACATTTAAAGTATCGGAAAACAAGATCTATGGAACGAAACTGCCCAGGCCTTCAGCTTTGGCAAAAGTTACGGGCTTATGCGATTATGGCGATGATATAAAATACAAATTGCCTGGAGCGCCTTTGCATCTCGCAATGGTGCAGCCGAAGGTCACTTCGCATGCAAAGATCCGCAGAATTGATATCGATCCTGCTTTGGCAATGCCGGGTGTTGTTAAAGTCGTTACCGCAAAGGATATCAAGGGTAATAATAAGGCCGTTGTGCCTCTCGACCACGAAAGATCCCAGTTGACTGGATTTGAACGTCCGATCCTTGCCGATGAAAAGATTTTCAGGTATGGCGACGTTGTGGCGATGGTTATTGCTGAAACAGAAGAGCAGGCTCGAGAAGCCGCAAAGATGGTAAAAGTGGATATCGAACCACTACCTGAATACATGAACTTTTTGGATGCTGCTACCCCTGATGCAATCAGGATACATCAGGAAAGCCCCAATACTTTCTTAAAGCAACCTGTAGTAAAAGGCAAAAATGCAAGGGATGTTATAGATGATTCCTATTGCTCTGTTGAAGGCAGTTTCTATTCCGGCAGAGAACCCCATCTCTCTGTTGAGGGGGATTCGATGCAAGGATATTGGGATGAAGACGGCAACCTTACCATCCATTGTAAATCGATGTCTATCGGCTGGAACAGACCGGGTATATCTCACGGTATAGGAATGCCGGAAGAAAAAGTAAGGATCATCGAAAACCCTACAGGCGCAAGCTTTGGTTGGGCAACCAGCCCAGGCAGCTATGCGCTGATGGGAGCCTGTTTGATGGAAATCAAAGATAGGCCTTTAACTTTCACAATGTCATATGAAGAGTTCATGCATTTCAGCGGAAAACGCTCTCCTGCACATATGAACGGAAGCTTGGCTTGTGACAAGGACGGCAAATTGACGGCTATGGAATTTGACGCTGGAATAGACCGTGGACCATACCCCGAAGTTGCACAGCATCTTTTGGAAAAAGTCATGCGTTTTGCCGGATGGCCTTATTCCATTCCCAACGTCTCCGCCCTCGGCAGAGTCTCATCGACGAACCACAATTTCGGTACATCGTATAGAGGTTTTGGCTCGGTACAGGCCTATACTTTTTCCGAGCAGGCGATGGATATGCTGGCGGAAAAAATGGGCATGGATCCGTTTGACTTCAGATATATCAACGTTGCCCGCGAAGGCGACACCAACATAAACAGTTATCCGTACAAAGAATATCCGATGCCGGAGCTTATGGATAAAATGCGTCCGATATATGAAGAAGCTAAGGCAAGGGCAAAGGCTGAGAGCACTGATAAAGTCAAACGTGGAGTCGGCATAGTTTCTGCCGGGTTTAACGTTACCCTTGGCGCTTTTGACCATGCTGAGGTAGCGCTTTCTATCAACCCCGACGGAACGTTCACCCATTACAACACCTGGGAAGATCAGGGTCAGGGCGGTGATATAGGCGCGTTCTCAATTGCTTTTGAAGCTTTGAAACCGCTGGGCGTCACTCCGGATCAAATCAAATTGTTGCAGAATGACAGCCACCGCTGCCCCGATACAGGAATCGCAGCAGGCAGCCGGTCTCACTTTATGGCTGGACATGCAACTCTCGATGCGGCAAACAAGCTGATGAACGCCATGCGCAAACCGGATGGAACATACAGGACTTACGACGAGATGGTTGCAGAAGGCATCGAAACTAAATACCTTGGCGTTTATGACTGCGGCGGAACCGGTTCAGGATTAGATCCGAATACCGGCGTTGGAGACCCGACACAGGCGTATATGTACGGTGTATTCATGGCAGAGGTCGAGGTCGAGGTCGAAACCGGAAAAACTACCTGCATTGGTATGACAGCAGTCAATGATGTTGGTAATCTGGGCAATATTTTAGCTGTTGAAGGTCAGGCTTACGGCGGACTTTCCCACAGTATATCTTTTGCCCTTAAGACAAATTACGAAGATCTTAAAAAAGATGCCTCTATCGCCGGCGCAGGTGTTCCTTATTGCACAGAGATCCCTGATAAGATCGACCTGCATTTCATAGAAAACCCCAGAGAGGTTGGTCCGTTCGGTTCTTCCGGATGCTCCGAGCTCTTCCAGTCCAGCGGGCATGTCGCAATAATCAACGCTATCTACAATGCTGTTGGCGTTAGGATATATGAATTACCCGCATTGCCGGAAAAGGTAAAAGCTGCAATGGAAGCAAAAGCCGGCGGACAGGAATTGAAGTCTCCCAAGAAGTACTTCCTGGGTTCAGATCTTTATGATGAATTGGATGATATCGAAGCCAATCCGGTATAAAAGATCAATTGACTTGTGAACAATAATGTAAATACAATAATTACAGACGCATTGAAAAATGCGTCTGTAATTAAAATTACGGGGATTATACCTAATTCATTGATTATCAAATAAAATAGGAGCGCTTATGCAAGTTGAAGACTATAAACAATATACAAAGAACTGCTTTCAGGGAACGATACCGCCCTGTATATGCGTATGTCCTTTAAAGGTTGATGTCCGCGCATTTATAGATAAGGTACAAAAAGGGAATTTTAATGCCGCTTTCCGCTTGTATAGAAACCAGGTTATTTTCCCCAGGATTGTAAGCCAGTTATGCGATCAGCCTTGCAAAGGCGCCTGCATAGGCAGTGCGGCAAATGCCCCAATCGATATGCGGTATATTGAAAAGGCATGTGTTCAATTTGCAACCTCAAAAAACCCCACAGGGTTTAATGTACCGCCAAAGAATAAAAGCATCGCTATCATCGGCGCAGGTCTTAGCGGCATGGCATGTGCTCTAAAACTGGCAAGCCGGAATTATAGTGTTACGGTGTACGAAAAAGAAGCCAAGGTAGGCGGAAGGCTCAAATCATTGATGGATGAGGATATTTATCTATCTGAATTTGAGGATGAGTTTTCCAGTGTTTCCTATCAACTTATCACCTCAAAGGAGATTTCAGACCTTTCGGAGCTGCAAACTGATGCGGTATATATTGCGACAGGAAAAGGCGGAAACGATTTTGGTTTGAAACAGGCTATAAACAAAGATTCACTGGCAACCGAAAAACTGGGAGTTTTTCTGGGCGGAAGCCTTATTGGAACAACACCAATGGAGTCGATCGAACACGGCATCCGGGTATCTCATTCAATAGAGAAGTACCTTAAAACAGGCTTGATGGACGGTGTCCCGGAAACATATGAGAAAACCGTATTGAACGATAAATTTTGCGTATTGTCCGTCGATCCCATTAGCCCTTTGGAAGGCAAAGGAAATGAACTCGATGCCGATTTGGCCATTGCCGAAGCAAACAGGTGTCTGAAATGCGATTGCTCTTTATGTATAGATGCCTGCGATTTGATGCAGACGTTTAACAAGAACCCCCACCGGATAGTGCAGGAAGTTATATCTTCTCTGCAGCCTATAGAACTTTTAACAAAGCGGATTGCTAGTAGAATGGCAAACTCGTGTAATCAATGCGGAACATGTAAGGAGATGTGTCCTGAAGATATCGATATGGGCGATTGCCTGATGGAGGCCAGACGGCATTTTTTCAGGGATGGAGCTATGCCCGAAGCTTACCATGATTTTTGGCTGCGGGATATGGACTTTGCAAATTCTGATGAAGCATCTGCATTGATATTGCCGGAATCCGGAGAAAATAGTGAATATATGTTTTTCCCCGGCTGTCAGCTGGGTGCATCGAATCCTGATTATGTATTAAAAGCCTATGATTTTTTGAGGGAAGTAAACGCTAATACCTCTCTCTTGGTAGGATGTTGCTCTGTTCCTGCAGACTGGGCGGCGGATGAAGAGTTGAGGGATGGTGTGCTGACAAGCATTCTTGAAAGCTGGCGCAAAGCCGGGGAGCCTATTGTTATCCTCGCCTGCCCGACTTGCATGAAGACATTTAGCCGCTATCTGCAAAATATTGAAACCCGCTCATTATATGATATTATGCAAAACCATATTTCAAGCGATTGGAAAAAAGGCGAAAGCAATGGATCAGTTTCGGTATACGATCCCTGTGCCAGCAGGTATGACTCCCTGATGCAGGAAAGCGTTCGTCGGCTGCTTAAGGATTGTGGATACCATATCGAAGAGCTTGACTATAGCGGTAAAAATGCGCGTTGCTGCAGCTATGGCGGGCATATACACGCGGTAAACCCCGAACAGGTAAAGAAGATAACGGCCAACCGCATCGCGCAAAACGATAAGCCTTATGTGACATACTGCTCTAACTGCCGTGACACGTTTGCGTCTGCCGGAAAGGATTGCAGTCATATACTGGATATAATCTTCGGTACCGGCACATTCGACAGGAATGCGCCTGACTTATCGCAGCGAAGGCTAAACCGTGTGGAGCTTATGCGGTTATTAAAAGGTTTGCCAAAAGGAGGAGATGAGCAAACTATGGGAAATATACGCATCATAATTACTCCTGAATTACAGGCAAAGATGAATGAACATCTAATACTGGAAGATGATGTGCGTGCGGTTATCGAGCATTGTGAAGCGACCGACAGCATGCTGGAAAATAAGGCGACTGGAGAGTTTATAGGGCATTTATCCGTTGGAGCTATTACTTATTGGGTCATTTATTCAGTGAAGGATTCTTCTTACGAATTACGTAATGTATATACCCACCGGATGAAAATAAAGGAGAGCAGCATATGAGCGAGGAATTGATCTGCAAAAAGTGTAATGTACCGTTAACGGTGGCCAAGACCACTTTTTCATATTTGAAGCATGAGTTTTATGCCGATCTTCCCTGCTGTCCGGTATGCGGCCTGGTCTACGTCTCAGAAGATCTGGCAAATGGCAGGATGGCTTCCGTTGAAATGCAACTTGAAGATAAATAATGCAAAGCAAGGGCCAGTTTCACTAAATCAGCACTATTTGGCAGGGCACAAAACAAGCATTGTTTGAGCAATATCTCAAGAAGTAGAGCCTAATACATCCCGTATTTTAGCGTTGTTTCTTTCCATGCCATCATGTTTTCGTGTTTCGCGTTATCGATCGTTATTGAGCAATCCATAATAAACCCGCCACCAGGCGCACATATATCCAGCAAGCGGCGCGTTTCGTCTATAACCTGTTCCTTCTTTCCGAAAGCAAGAAGAGCGGTGTCCATATTGCCGCAAATACAAGCAACTTTGCCGACGGTCTCTTTTGCCCGTTTTATATTTATTTGCTCGAACATATAGATAACCTTGCCTTTCGGAACATCAGAGATGATATCCAATCGGGTATCGTATTTACCTTCACAAAAAGCGCACGGGGTCATTCCTGCGTCAACAATAGCGTTGATCAGTCTTTTAAGGCTTGGCCAATAGAATTTTTCATAATTTGGTACGCTCATAAACTCATCTACCCCTGCGTGAAGCGGTATAAAGATATATTGTTCACCTTTGGCTTTAGATGAGGCTACCATGCGGTCTATAGTTATATCCGCAATACGTTCAACAACCGCTTCAGTTTCATCGGGCATAAGCAGTACATCCATTGTGGACTGGATCAAGCCCCTAAGATTATCGGCATACATATCGAAAGGAGCCAGCATAAGTGAGCCCCTGACGGGGAAACCGGCTTCCCTAACTATTTGCTCGGTCTCCGCTTGCTGCTGAGCGCGTTCGAGGGCATATTTTGCGGTCTGCAGCATGTTTTCAAAAGCCTCTTTCCCGTTGGGAAGCGCTGCGGGGACAAGCCCCATAATGAAGCCCATTTCATGGAGACTCTGGAAATTGAGGGTATTAAAGCCTTTGAGGCTATGATATTTTCTGGGTAGGACCTTTGTCAGTATAAAGTGGGTAGGATCCAAAAGGAACTCTTCAAATTCATCATCCTCCATGTATGTGCCATCGAGACATTGAAACGACGAATCCAAAGGAAGGGAATGTTTAGGCCCCGGCCAGCGAATCGTTTGCGCATCCAGCGCATTTAACGGGTCTATCGGAAAGAACGAGGGGACCCATGTCAAATCCGGGTCATAATCCTTTACATATTGGAGCACGCCCGGCTGGACATTTCTAAAATCTTTCATAATATCGTAATAACTTATTCCATACCCTAAGCCAAGAAAACCGGAAACCTTTGGCACGAATGGAACCCGATCAGCTTCCGTAAGCGAAACTGCGGTTTCCAACCGTTTTAGTTTTTCTTCATACATTTGAGTGTTGTTTAACAATAGAACCTCCAATTGCTTACTATATCAAATGCCTTCGAGGGTATGTCGGGCATGATTAGATAAGATAATTTCATGCTTCAAGTATATTGAATGCCGCAAAAATGGTCAACTCTATAATATTGCCATCTCATCATATGGCTCCAAAACTGCTTGCCATGCTGGATTTTTATACGCTTGGTTGCGTTGCCACTGCTATGGTCTTATGTTATACTTATTCTGTGTTTTTATTTGAAATTTAACGGCAAGTCAGATTGATGCAAAAATGGCCTCAATCTGCTTTCTTTCCATAAGGCACGATTAATATTGACAATCGACGTAAGTATTTGGCATAAGCTGTTGTTTTGCTTATGTTTTCTTAATTCTGAATAGTTTCGATATCACGCAATGATACCATGACGTCGTTTGGGCGTAAAGGAGCGATTCCGTTGAGTGAGATAAAAAAGAGAGCAGGCAGAAACCGAACAATAAGTCTGACTCCCGATCAAGCAAGTTCATTTTTGGCCAGGTGTATCGACGAAAGTAAGATATCAAGCAGTACCATCGACAAAACTATTTGGGGTGATTGTTTTGAAGTACTGCCCAAACTTGGAGCTAAAACCGTAGACTTGCTGATTGTCGATCCACCCTATAATCTTGATAAAACCTACAGTGGAAACAAGTTTCGGAAGATGGGTAATAGTGATTATGAATCCTTTACTCGCTGCTGGATCGAGAGCGTCCTCCATACTTTGAAAGATACGGCCAGCGTATATGTTTGCTGTGATTGGAAGACCAGTATAATAATCGGGGGCATTCTTGGTGATTATTTCGTCATTCAAAACCGAATCACATGGCAGCGGGAAAAAGGAAGGGGCGCTCTTTCAAATTGGAAAAACTCTCTGGAAGATATTTGGTTTGCTACATTGTCAAAGAATTATACATTCAATGTAGAGGATGTAAAACAGCGTCGTAAGGTGATCGCGCCTTACCGTGTAGATGGGAAGCCCAAGGACTGGGAGGAGACCGAAGCTGGAAATTTCAGAGATACCTACCCTTCAAACTTCTGGGACGATATTTCTATTCCATATTGGTCAATGCCCGAAAATACCGATCACCCGACACAGAAACCGGAAAAGCTCATCGCCAAATTGATCCTTGCCAGTTCCAACATAGGCGATTTAATTTTGGATCCATTTTTGGGGGCTGGTACATCGAGCGTGGTTGCTAAAAAGTTGGGGAGGCATTATATTGGCATTGAGCGAGAACCCGAATACTGCGCCCTTGCCGAAAAAAGGCTGGAAACAGCAGATACAGATGTTTCCATCCAAGGATATTCGAATAGTGTTTTCTGGGAACGCAATTCTTTGTCCGAGCAGAAGAAGATTTGGAAACGCGAAGATAATGTAACCACTTACGCCATTCAAGAAACGCTGTTATCTTCAGAGGATAGAGGCAATGTATAATAGAGATATGATCGAACGGCTCATCGGCTTTCTACAGAAGGCGGATGGTAAGTATGATAAAGCCGGACTATCAGTGATCGTAAAGCAAAACTTCGATTTAATTCAAGACAGAAGCGTATTTTCATGCTCAGATTTTTCTATTCGTTTCTGTCATGCTTCAAAAAAAAAACCAAGTAATACAGTCGCGTCATTATCTAAATTGCGAAATTATGATAATAGACCATTTATCGTCTGTATAGTAACCCCAAATGAAAATTTTCTTCTCTTGGCAAATACAACTTTTCTATTGAAGATAAGCCATTCATCTCAACAGCTGCGAATTGATAATATTAAAGGAAGTTTTAATGTCTCTGATATAACGCGTATTTTCAACGGTATTGAAAACAAACCTGAAAACTTCGAGAAACTATTCTATCTGCATAAATCCATTCATTTCGAAGAAAATTTAGTCCGGCTTGTGGAAACATCAAGTAAAATCACTCCAAATAGAAAGCGATTTGAGCCTAACGCAGAGCAGCGTGAAATTATTAAAGAGGCGCCAGCGCGGGCAATCCGTTTTATATCGTCAAAGGAATATATCGAATTGGAGAATGATTTGCGGCGACGCCTAAAAAAAGTGCAGAATGAAATTGCAAAAGCAGTAGCCATTGAAAATGTGAATCTTCGCGGACGAATCATCGAATACCTTATTACATCTGACGATGGCCCCATAAAAGAACAAATTATCGATTGTCTAAGAGAGAATAATCCCATACCTGAGTTCAAAACAGAAGACGACCTCGCTGATTATAGGAAAGACTATGAATCTTTTTCAATTGCCATTGAAATTAAAACCAAAATTTTATCTCTTAATAGTAACCCCAAAGGCTATAATATTGATAAACTTCTTGCTTTCTTATCTAAACCGAACAATATCTATATGATTTACATTGTTGGTTTAAGCAATGATGGATATACCAACGCTGTCTTATGTTCTGTTTTTGATAAACGTCTTCTTGAAAATATAGCTATTCAATATCATTGGGGCGGCCGTAATTCCAGCGGGATAACACAGTTCAAGGGGAATAGTCTTCTCGATATATTGAATAATCCTCAGAGCATGATAGACATTAAATTGGCTAATAATTATATAGAAAAATTGTTAGCTTTACTTAAGAGTGAAACAGACAAGAACAAATACGCGCCCAAACCAGAGACAAAATAGTTCCATAATTTTACACGTACGTCCATTCATCTCTATTGACTACGGGTTTTTATTCCTATATCATTATATCAAAGGCAATTCTTAACAATTCTCTGGAAATTCAAGTATTTATCGGTTTTATTATCTACAAAAGATTATTTGCCAACAAAAAAATATCAGGAGGTATCACATGAAAAGACGTTTCACCAAGATAGGCGGCATCATATTTACTATCGTTTTTATTGCCGTTTTATTCGTGCCGGTCCAACCAGCAAAGGCGGCAAGTTCTGATCCAATTTCTTTTTCGGTTATCAAAGAATATAAAAGCAAGGTCTATGCGACTTCCACTTTCTGCGTCTCGGGGTGGAAACTCATAAAAAACGCGGCATCCTTCTGCATATACAATGGTAATGTTTACTATCTGACAACCGTGGAAGCGTCGGCTGGTTATGAGCAAATGTTGTACAGCTTGAAACTCAACGGCAGCGGTAAAAAATTGCTTGCAAAGTTTTGTGGCGGCGGAGCGTATCTAAAGGGCAGTAAAATTTACTACGACGGAGCGGCAAATTCAGAAGGCAAGTATCATGGTATCTACTGCTATGACCTTACAAAAAAGACCCGTAAGCTACTCGTCAAAAACGCATATTTAGTGGAGTGCGACAGCAAGAACATTTATTATCGCAACGAAAAAGGCCTATTGTATAAATGCAATTACAGCGGTAGTGGCAAGAGCGCATATATAACGGCGCAAGGGTATGATTCCGGCTTATTTTATAAGGATTATTATTATACGATATCAACTGATGAAGGCGATTTTTTCAGGACAGAGAAGGCGAATCCTACCAGATTTGAGCGTATAACCACAAATGCGGCTCAAAGTTGGCACAGTTTTTTAATCCATGACGACTATATCTATTATTCCGTGGGAAAAAGTATGTATAAATGCAAAGTCGACGGTACCGAAATCAAAAAACTATGCTCTTTGCAAAGCAAAGGCTATGGCGGAGACGCCGTTAAGGTCGTTGGACCCTACCTGTATTTTATCGATAATTATGAATCCGGATCTAACAATTGCTTTCTATACCGTGTATCGATAAACGGCGGCTCTAAAAAATTTATGAATAAAAAGTGGTTTATGAGCTGACGCTTCTGCACAGGTGTATGCCTGTTTATATGGGCGCCGGTTTGGAGAAACGCTTCAGCCGGCGCTTATTTTATTATATAAAAAAGCCGGGCGCCGGAGTAACACGAGCGCCCGGTTAACGGGAGGCCCCTTTGCAATGCTATCAATATGCGGTAAACGCGAAAAACCAATTTGAAGGTTAGGGTCGACAGGGTTGATAGCGGTTCTGCAAAAGAGCCGGTATAGCCTATAGATCTACAAATCCAAGATTCGGTGAATTACCATTGACCATAGTATCTATCTTTTTGATATTGCCGTTAAGTTCTATTTCTATCGTATACTCGCCGTCATCCAGACCGTCAAACTTAAATTCGCCGAAGAAATTGGTCTTTTGCATGGCACATTGTTTCCCTGCAGCGTTGTATAGTGAAACCTTTGCGCCTTCAACGCAATCGCCGCTATGCACAACACCCGCTGAAATAAAGTTCTTGGTGTATCTGTAAAGGTTCTTGTAATATACTCTTGGCTTCGTGCCCAGTTCATCCATATAGGCCGACAGACCCTCGGTTTTAGCCATATCCGACATTTCATATGGTTCTATTGTATGGAACGTCAGAGCGCCTGTCGGGCAATTATGTACACATCTTGGCATAGACCAGCCTTCGTTATCGAGTATATGCGCACAGAAAGTGCATTTTTGCGGAACTGCCTGTTCTTCATTCCAATATATGGCCTTGTACGGGCAGGCTTCCACCAATTGTTTTTTACCCTTTGCCTTCTCCATATCGATCATAACTATTCCGTCTTCCCTCCGGAAGATCGCTCCGTCAGAAGCTTCTACGCAGGGTGCGTCTTCACAATGCTGACATGGCATTGGCAGAAAAGCAACGTCTATGCGTCCATCGCAACCGCGCTCCTTGCGGAGGATATTCATCCAGCGGTGCCCGTGCTTGGGCTGTGCTGCCGTGTAAGGCGTCCAATCATTATCTACAAATTCGTCCTTGCATCCCATAAAGCAGGTATTGCAATCGTGGCATTTTTCGACATCCACTACCATATAACGCTGTTTCATTTTAATATCCTCCTTTTAATTATAGTTTCTCACAGATGTCGCCGTTCCACTTTTCAACCTGAACAAGGCACGAGTTTGGCGCCATTCCGCATGAATCCTTTGTTATAAACCTTGATGGTGTCAGTATATTTGCGCATCCTCCGATATCCGCAGAACGGCCAGGCTTGCCAAGCGGTTTATATACCGCTGAAGATTCATACGCATGCACGACACCCTTGGGTATCCTTTCCGTTACGACCGCTGCGAAAATTACGTCCCCGCGATCATTGTAGGAGCGGATAAGATCTCCATCCTTTATTCCGCGTTCATTCGCGTCATCGGTATTCAAACGCATTATCCAGTAATAATGCCCGTTTATCAGTATCCTGTGATCCTTTATATCATTCATATAACTGTCTTTGCCATCCCCCATGGTATGGAACGAGAAACGCGGATGAGGAGATATCAGAGCCAAAGGATATTTATCGAACAGCTCCTTTGTATGATGCCCTTCCCATGAATGAATGTATTGGTGCATCGGAGGCCTTTCCTTATCATCCGGATTAAACCGCTTTAAGCTGGAGGATACAAATTCTATCTTGCCCGATGTGGTTTGCAGGCCTTTGCCCTTCTTTTGCTCACCCGGACGAGGACCCCAGTCTGGCGTATCGCGCTCGCGGTCTTCCGCAAACCAGTTCAAGGCTACGGGCGGCTTGCCTTCTTTATTGTCAGGAACGACAAAATATCCCTTTTCATAGAACTCGTCCCATGTCACATACTTCGGCAGATCAGTTGCATAAAACATCTGTTTTACCCAATCTATATCATCCTTACCCTCAGAGAAAACATGCTCTACCCCAAAGCGCCTGGTTATTGCCCGGAATATCTCGTAATCCGATTTGGATTCGCCGAGCGGCTCAATTAGCTTTTTCTGCAGGGTTATTACCCTATGGTTACAGAAGCTGAAATTATCGGGTATGTATCCAGAACAGTTGCCAAACTCGGATATATCGACGCGCTCAAAATTTGTGCATGCCGGCAAAATCAAATCGCCAAACGGAGTTTCGCCTTCCATCCAGACGGATTGGAACAATACGAATTCCAAGCTTTCGGTAGCATACATCTTTGCGTAACGGTTACCTTCACACATTGTACCTATCTGCGATCCGCCGTATTTATACAGCATCTTCACCGGCGAATACCCCGGCGCGGGATATTCAAACTTGTGGAACTGATGCTCTATTGCGTTTCCGCAGAAACCTCTGCCTCTCCATTCCAGCTTGCCGTCCATTATGCATTCGGGTATCCTCATTCTGGGGATATGCGCTCCGGAAGATGTTGAGGTGTTGCTGATCATAGGCCTGCTCTTCACGCCGTCAAACATTCTCCATGCCAGCGCATAACCTGCCGCAGAATTGTCGCAATCTCCCGAAATACCGCCTTCAGCGTATCCGGGAAAGAAGAAGTTATGATCCACAGGCGCGCCCTGCATGGTGCTCCAGATATTGCTGCCGGGTTTGCCCATTCCCTGCATGGCTGCAAGGGCTATCATGGCGCGCGCCCATTCGTTGCCGGTTGCGCTTCTGCATGCGCCGCCCCACCCTCCAAGGCCGCCGGCCCCAAGGTAAGTGTTCTTCTTTGCCCAGTCCCTTGCCAGCGCGCGTATTTCGCAGGCCGGCACCGTAGATTCTTC
>JAVBOF010000020.1:0-13780 GCA_031550915.1 Eubacteriales bacterium
AACGATCCGCATCCGCTTGAACAAGCTTCATTCAGCATTAGACCGTCTATGACGCCATGCTTTATCGTCATGCACTTCATATCCTGCCCGCCGATATCTATGATGAAATCGACGCCCTTTAGGAAGAAATCCGCCGCTTTATAATGTGCCATTGTCTCTATTTCGCCGTGATCTATATGCATCGCTTCTTTTATAAGCAGCTCTCCGTAGCCTGTGACGCATGAATTGGCTATATACGCGTCCTTAGGTAGCTTCGCATATACTTCCTTTAATATCTTAACTGCCGATTGGATCGGATTGCCTTCATTGCCGGCATAATATGAATACAACAAGGTTCCTTCGCCGTCGATTAAAGCGGCTTTTATCGTTGTAGAACCCGCGTCGATACCGAGGAAACAAGCGCCTTTATGTTCTTCCAACATGCCGCGTTTTACTTTATTCTGGTTGATGCGCTCATAAAAATCGCGCTTTTCATGTTCGTTTTCAAACAAAGGCCGGAGTCGCTGGATCTCCATGTCCGGCATTGTGCCGTCTTCCAATCTATCCTTTAACGCGGCAGTGCTTACGCTTTCGCCGCCGGCCATGTACGCCGCGCCAAGCGCAACCATTATCTGGGCGTTATCCGGCGAGAAAAACGTCTGCCCTTCTTCCGCCAAAGTTATTTCGAAGCGTTTTCGAAGCTCAGGCAAAAAATGCAGAGGGCCTCCGAGAAAAACTATATTCCCGCGAATAGGCCTGCCACACGCCAAACCGCTGATGGTTTGATTTACAACGCTTTGGAAAACGCTCGCCGCCAAATCTTCCATTGATGCGCCTTCGTTAAGCAAAGGTTGTATATCGGATTTTGCAAAAACGCCGCATCTGGAGGCTATTGGATATATCGTTTTCGCTTTTTGGGCGAGATCGTCAAGCCCCTTTGAGTCGGTCTGCAATAGCACCGCCATCTGATCGATGAAGGAGCCTGTGCCTCCCGCGCATGTGCCGTTCATCCTCTGCTCCAAAGACGGATGCAGGTAAGTTATCTTCGCGTCCTCTCCGCCAAGCTCAATTATAACGTCCGCTTCCGGCAAAATGCGTTCTATCGCCCCTACGCCCGCCATAACCTCCTGAACGAATCCAAGCCCGAGCCATTTAGACACACTGAGCCCTGCCGATCCCGTTACCGTGGCAATCATGCTCCGGCCGGGAAACTGCTCTTCAAATTCACATATCAATTGTTTCAACGAACCGCGGACATCTGAAAAATGGCGACGGTAATCGCTGAAAACCAGCTTACCGCCGTCCATAACTGCCATCTTTATTGTGGTTGACCCCGCGTCTATGCCAACCTTTAAAATGCTCTC
Organism: Eubacteriales bacterium; assembly: GCA_031550915.1. Lineage (GTDB taxonomy): Bacteria > Bacillota > Clostridia > Christensenellales > MGBC116941 > JAVBOF01. The sequence goes on from JAVBOF010000020.1 coordinate 1,344, forward strand.
CATAAAACCCTCTATATACACCGATAATAACAACTACTAAGCTGATTATACCATACTTTTTAATTATACAATATATATTACGTTATCGCGGGCGCCGAATTGACTGGTAATGTTTATCTCAGCCTATCTTTGTAAAGGGAATAAAGCTCCGGGTAAGGCTACCAAAAGAAAAAACATTTATAAGCATAAATCTTGCGGGTATTATGTTGGCACATCCAAGTTCAAATCAGCAAATCCCTATAATAATTATGACAGACGATAATAAGGATAGTATACAAAAAGAAGGCCAGTAAGCAATTTCCTGACCTTCTTTACTACGTAACCTTAAACAAGAACTATTCCAGAGTATGTTTTATGCTATTCCAAAACTTGGGATCCCATCTTGCGGAATTTTTCATACCTGTTGTGGCAAAGCGTTTCGATATCCTCGCCGCAAAGCTTTGGCAGCTCCTCCTGCAACATCTTTTCTATCTGTTCTGCGGTTTTTTCCGGATCAGTGTGGGCGCCTCCATCAGCTTCCTTAAGGATACCGTCTATTATACCCAGATCCAAGAGGTCTCCCGCCGTTATCCTCATTACGCCTGCGGCTTCCTCTGCACGTGTACTGTCCTTCCATAGTATACTGGCAAAGCCTTCCGGAGATAGTATGCTGTATATTGCATTTTCCAGCATATATACCCTGTCCGCAACCGCGACCGCAAGCGCTCCGCCGCTGCCGCCCTCACCTATGACTATCGATATTACCGGCGTCTTCAGCCGCATCATTTCAAAAAGGTTTCGCGCTATGGCCTCTCCCTGGCCCCTTTCCTCAGCGCCGATACCGCAATACGCGCCCTGTGTATCTACAAAGCAGACGATCGGACGGTTGAATTTTTCTGCCTGCTTCATCAGCCTCAGGGCTTTACGGTAGCCCTCGGGAAACGGCGAGCCAAAGTTCCTGTAAACTTTGTCCTTGGTATTTATACCCTTTTCTTCAGCGATTACGGTGATTGGTATGCCTTTGAACGAGGCGATGCCGCAAAGCATAGAAGGGTCATCGCGAAAATTCCTGTCGCCGTGCATCTCGAAGAAATCTTCAAACAGTAAATCTATATATATCTTTGCGGTAGGGCGTTCTGCCATCCTCGCGAGACCGACCCTCTCCCACGCCGAAATATTTGCCGCATCATTCATCGTCTACACCTCCATGCAGTTTCAAAAGCTTGCCAAGCGTTTCCTTCATCTGCTTTCGATGTACGATCATATCTATAAAGCCTTTTTCAAGCATAAATTCTGCTCTCTGAAATTCTTCTGGCAGCTTTTGCTTTATGGTCTGCTCTATTACCCTCTTCCCTGCGAATCCAATGAGTGCGCCGGGTTCGGCAATAATAATATCACCGAGGCTTGCAAAACTTGCCGTCACCCCACCGGTAGTAGGATCTGTGATAACGGTTATATACAAAAGCCCCGCGCTGTCCAGTAGCGATATTGCGCCGCTTACCTTTGCCATCTGCATTAGGGATACTATTCCCTCCTGCATCCTCGCGCCGCCGGAAACCGTGAAGATTATAAGAGGAAGACGCATTTCAACAGCGTGCTCTACCGCACGCGCAAGCTTTTCACCGACCGCCATGCCCATGCTGCCCATCAAAAAAGTGCCGTCCATGATACACAGAACGCAGGGATTGCCTTCAATCTTTGCTTCACCACAGATCACGGCTTCGTGGGAGCCGGAAACGCGAAGCTTGTCGATTTTTTCATTATATCCTGGGAAATCCAGCGGATCACAGCCGGAAACACCTGCGTAAAGCTCTTTGAAGCTTCCGCTATCGGCCGTGACATAAACGCGTTCCATGGCGGTCATCATAAAATGATGCTCGCAAAGCGAACATACCTGCATGTTTTCCTGCAGATCTTCGGCAAGAACAATACCCCCGCATTTGACGCATTTGGTCCACATACCTTCCGGTATAGCCGCCTCTGCGCGGGCAAATTTTTCATTTTCAGAAATCTTATTTTTAATGCGCTTGAATATCGCTTCTTTTTGCATACCAGTAATTGCCCAATTCTATTAGTTTAACCCGGATAGCATCCTCGAAATGAACGACGTATCATAATCGCCCTTAATGAAAGCCATGTCGTTCAATATCTCCAGTTGGAAATCGATATTGGTCTGAGGACCCTCTATTACCAGCTCCGTAATCGCACGCTTCATCTTGTTGATAGCGCTTTCCCTGCTGCTGGAATGTACGATTAGTTTTCCAAGCATGCTATCGTAGTACGGAGGAATAGTATACCCCGAATATAGTGCGGTGTCAAACCTTGTGCCGGGGCCGCCGGGCGCGTGGAACAGCGTTACCGTATCATCTGAATGAATGGCTTTTTCCAGCGGATTGCCGGCGTTTATACGGCATTCGATAGAATGCCCGCGCATCAGCACATCATCCTGAGAGAACCTCAGCTTCATACCACTTGCTATACGCAGCTGCTCTTTTACTATATCAACGCTGGTCACCATCTCCGTAACCGGATGCTCTACCTGGACCCTCGTGTTCATCTCCATGAAATAAAAATTCCCCGATGCTTCCAACAAAAACTCGACCGTACCGGCGTTTTGGTATCCAACCTGTTTTGCAAGCCGCAAGGCAGCTTTTCCCATCTCTTTGCGCAATTCCGGATCCAGCGCTACGCAGGGCGTTTCCTCCAAAACCTTTTGATTTCTTAGCTGCATGGAGCAATCCCTTTCCCCGAGATGTACCATTTTACCAAAGTTGTCAGCCAGTATCTGGATCTCTACGTGCCTGGCATTGCAGACGACCTTTTCCATATACAGCGATCCGTCCGCAAAGCACGCTATCGCTTCAGCCTGTGCGGAAAGAAAAGCAGACTCGATCTCTTCTTTTTTATTTATCAGCCGTATACCCCTGCCTCCTCCGCCTGCGGCAGCTTTTATCATCACGGGATAGCCGATTTTATCGGCAAGGGCTTTGGCCTGTTTTGCATCCTTTAGAACACCTTCGGAGCCTGGTATTATTGGGACGCCGGCCTTTTTTGCCGCCTCCCTTGCTTTAGATTTATCGCCCATGGCTTCGATCACTTCCGGCGGCGGGCCGATAAACGTTATCTTGCAATCAGAAAGTATTTTCGCGAATTTTGCGTTTTCGGAAAGAAACCCGAAACCGGGGTGAACTCCGTCAACACCAAGCATGGTCGCGGCGCTGAGAATATTCTGCATATTCAAATAGCTTTCCTGCGAAGCCGCAGGCCCAATACAAACTGCTTCGTTAGCCATATGAGTATGCAAGGCATCTGCGTCCGCCGAAGAAAACACGGCGACCGTTTCTATATCGAGTTCTCTGCATGCGCGGATTATCCTGACGGCTATCTCTCCGCGGTTTGCGATCAAAACCTTTTTTAACATCGTTATCCCTTCATACTGCGGAAATAAAGAACATGAATTCCATCTCGCATACCTTTTCACCGTTGACTGTAGCTATGCCTTTACCGGTCCCTGCGGTTGCCCGCAGCCTCAAGAGTTCCGCTTTAAGCTCTAACCTTTCACCCGGTACTACCTGCCTGCGGAATCGAGCTCCATCGATGCCTCCAAACATTGGTATCTTGCCCTTATATTCGTCTCGTGAAAGCAGCGCGACTGCACCCAGCTGCGCCAATGATTCGGCTATCAAAACCCCAGGCAAGATCGGTTTCCCCGGGAAATGTCCCTGAAAGAAATATTCGTCTCCTTTTATATCCCAAAAGCCTTCCGCACCGTTTTCATCCATATGCGTGACTTCGTCAACAAGCAAAAACGGCTCCCTATGCGGCAAAACATTTTTAATATCTTCCCTTGAAAGCTTCATCGTCAAATCCTTTAGAATCATTTTATTCGGAAAAGCGTTTGGCCATATTCTACCATATCGCCATCGTTTGCCATGATCTGCGCGACTTCACCTTCGACATCGCTTTCGATATCGTTCATAAGTTTCATCGCCTCGATAACACAAACGACGTCGCCGATATTTATTTTCGAACCAATTTCTATATCTTCGTCTTTGCCAAGCGATTTTAGCGAACGAAAAACGCCGACCATCGGGGACTTTATTTCGCCGGAATACTCCCAAACATCATTCACAGAGTCTTCTGTCTCATTCACAGCAATATCCTCTGCATGGTTTGATTGCGTAACGGTATTTTGGCCCTGCGGCGTATGCGTTATTATCTGCTGTACTGTCTGGCTGCCCTGCTTCTCCATCTTCACACGAAAATCCCCGCTCTCTACCTCCATGGCAGAAATCGTGGATTTTTCGAACATGCCCATCAATCTGTTTAATAGTTTAAGATCCATTTATCTATCCTCAAAAAAACTTTTCGGGATATTATATAACTAATTTCTGAATTTTGCAAAGAGCAGAGTTGCGTTATGTCCGCCAAATCCAAAAGAATTTGAAAGGGCATAATCCACATCCTGCTCCCTGCCCGCATTTGGCACATAATCCAAATCGCATTCGGGATCCTTGGTTTTAAGTCCGATAGTGGCAGGCACAAAACTGTTGTTTATGGATAATGTACATATGATTGCTTCAACAGCTCCGGCGGCACCAAGCAAATGGCCTATCATTGATTTTGTCGAGCTGACGGGCATCTTATATGCATGATCTCCAAAGGCTTTTTTGATAGCCATAGTTTCAAATTTATCGTTTGGCGGGGTACTCGTGCCATGCGCATTGATATAAGACACGCGTTCTTTGGCTATACCTGCTTCTTCAACCGCCTGTTCCATTGCCCGCTTCGCGCCTTCACCTTCCTGATCCGGCATGGTAATATGGTAGGCATCGCATGTGGACCCATATCCTACGATTTCACCGTATATCTTGGCGCCACGCTTCTGCGCATGTTCAAGGGATTCCAAAACCAAAGTACCTGCGCCCTCGCCCATTACAAAGCCGCTGCGTTCCGCGTCAAACGGTATGGATGCGCGGTCCTTATCTTCGCAGGTGGAAAGCGCCTTCATGGAGGAAAAGCCAGACAGTGAAAGCTTCGTAATAGCGGATTCGGCCCCGCCTGTCACCATGATGTCCGCATAGCCGTGTTTTATCTGCCGGAAAGCATCGCCTATCGCATTTGTTCCGGTTGCACACGCCGTGACCGCCGTTGAGCACATGCCCTTTAACCCATATTTTATTGCTATGAGCCCAGGTGCCATATTTATGATTATCATTGGTACAAAGAAAGGGGATATTCTGTTCGGCCCCTCATTCATTAGCTTTTCATGTTCGCTTTCAATCGTATGGAATCCACCGATGCCGCATCCATAGATACATCCCGCACGGGTTTTATCTATAGCGTCCATATCCAACCCGCTGTCTGCTATCGCTTCATCCGCAGATACCATCGCAAGGTGGCAGAAACGATCCATTCGCCTGGCTTCACGCTTATCGATAAAATCCTCAACGTTAAAAGCCTTGCATTCCGCTGCCAGATGCACTTTGTATTCTGTAGTATCGAATGCTTCGATAGTTCCTATCGTGTTCCTGCCGGTTTTGATTCCTTCCCACAAAGCCGCAATGTCATTTCCGAAAGGCGTTACTGCGCCAATACCGGTTATAACTACCCTGTTCATTGAATACACCTCTTTACATTGTCATTCCGCCGTCTACGGCAATTACCTGTCCAGTTATATATGCGGCGGCATCGGATGCCAAAAATACCGCTGTTTCCGCAACTTCATCCGGATGTGCAAACCTTCCGAGAGGTATGCTGTCCTCTATAGCCTTCTTTACGTTTTCTGCAAGCTCCGCTGTCATATCCGTCTCTATGGCACCGGGCGCAACTGCGTTGACCGTTATGCCCCGCCCCGCAAGCTCCTTCGCAGCAGACTTTGTAAGCCCTATTACCCCCGCTTTGCTTGCGGCATAATTTGCCTGCCCAGCGTTTCCGGTAAGGCCTATTACCGAGGTAATGTTTATTATCCTTCCGCTACGCTGCTTCATCATGATCGCGCTGCAGTGGCGTATGCAGTTGAACGTGCCCTTTAGGTTGATATCGATCACCGCGTCCCAATCCTGCTCGCCCATACGCATCAAAAGAGCATCCCTGGCTATTCCCGCGTTGTTTACCAATATATCTATACTTCCAAGGTTATCCTTCGCAAAATCTATCAGCGCTTTAGCTTGCTCAAAATTGGAAACGTCGGCTTTACAGGCAAGGACTTTTGCGCCGCTTTCAGCAATCTCTTTTACAAGCTCGTTAGCTTCGGTTTCAGAGCTGGAGTAGTTTATAACGACGTTTGCCCCGCATGCGGCCATTTTTTTTGCAATAGCCCTGCCAATACCACGGCCCGCACCAGTAATTATCGCGTTTTTGCCTTTAAGCATAATTCCGCCCTCCCGCTAATATCAGTCTTTGAACCTGGCAAGTACATGCCCCGCGTCTTCAAATAGATCTTTTATTATATCCGCAGCTTTTTGCTGCTGCTTTACAAGCCCTGCGCTCTGGCCTGCCATCATGGAGCCCTGATCCATATCGCCCTCAATGACCGCCCTTTGTAAAGAGCCCGCGGCTATTTGTTCAAATTCTTCCGGCGTTATCCCTTCTCGCTCTTTTTCGGTCAACGATCTTGTCATCTTGTTTTTAAGGCTGCGGACGGGGTGTCCTGTACTCCTGCCGGTTACGACTGTATCGAGATCGCCAGCTTTCAGTATCTTCGCTTTAAAGTTGTCATGCGCCCGGCACTCATCGGCAACTACGAAGCGCGTTCCAATCTGCACACCTTCAGCGCCGAGCATGAAAGCCGCAGCAAGCCCGCGGCCGTCAGCTATACCACCCGCGGCAATTACCGGTATCTCAACCGCTGAGGATACCATCGGAACCAACGTCATAGTAGTCAGTTCACCGATATGCCCGCCGGCTTCACAGCCTTCAGCGATAAGCGCATCCGCACCTGACCGCTGCATGCGCACAGCAAGCGCAACGCTCGCAACGACTGGTATTACCACTGTGCCAATCTCCTTCCAAGCCTGCATATATATGCCCGGGCTGCCTGCACCCGTCGTTACGACCGGTACTCTTTCCTCGGTTATTACCTTCGCGATCTCCTCTGCAAACGGACTCATTAGCATTATATTTACGCCAAAGGGCTTATTCGTTTTTGCACGCACGGCGCGTATCTGCTCGCGCACCCAATCCGCCGGAGCACTTCCAGCGGCAATAAGGCCAAGCCCCCCACCCTCGCTTACCGCAGCCGCCAAATTCGCTTCCGCGACCCAAGCCATTCCGCCCTGCACTAACGGATAATCCGTGCCAAGTATTTTGCAAATTCTTTCGCCATACTTAAACTTCGTCATTTTTCAAACCTCGTATTTTATCAATATACCCATTCGACCAGTGCGGCAGCTGATGTCAGCCCGCCGCCAAAAGCCGCAAAGATGAGCTTGTCGCCCTTTTTTATCAAGCCTTTTTTGCATGCTTCATCCAATGCTACAGGGATGGTCGCGCAAGACATATTGCCGACCGATTGCAAATTTATATAAAACTTTTCAATCGGCAAAGAAAGCATCTTTGCCGCCGCTTCGATAATTCTTCTATTTGCCTGATGCGGTATGATAAGACTTATATCGGAAAGCTTCAGGCACGCTATATCCAAAAGCCGGTTAACGTCTGACGCAAGCCGTCTGGTCGCAAATTTAAAAACTTCTCTGCCGTTCATAAATATCTTTGGCCTGTTGCGCATGATCTTGTTACTCTTGAACATCTCCTCTGTATCCGCATATGAGATATCCGACATACCGTCCACCTTAAGGCAGCCGTTGTCATCCGCATATGCTCCCATTACGGATGCTATAATCCCCGTCTCCTTCTTTGCAAGCACAACCGCTCCGGAACCATCCCCAAAAAGCACGCAGGTCGAGCGGTCCTCCCAATCGGTTATTCTTGAAAGCATCTCCGTACTTACGAGCAGAACATGTTCATAGGGCCCGCTTTCCATCATGCTTTTTGCCACGCTCAGGCCGTATACAAAACCCGAACAGGCAGCATTTATATCGAACGCCGGACATTCCGCTCCAAGGCGTCTCAGCAGTTCACACGCAGTTGAAGGGCAATAATAGTCCCCTGTTAGTGTAGTGACTATTAACAGATCTATATCCTTGGCCGTTATCCCCGCGTTTTCCAATGCCCTCTTTGCCGATTCTTCGCACATATCAACGTTGCCGCCGCCAACCATCACCCTCCGTTCGGCAATGCCAGTACGGCTTTGTATCCATTCGTTATTGGTATCCACTATGGCTGAAAGATCGTCATTTGTAATAATGGTTTCCGGAAGAAACGCCCCCGTTCCAATTATCGCTGTTTTCATATTCTCGCACCTGTTTCGCAATTATTATGCATAAATATATGCATTTTTACCAACGCTTTGCCTGAGTTATGCCTGGTGATAGGATTCATTTATGAATTTCAGTACCTTTTCCAATGCTTCAAGCATAACTATTTTACCTTCTTCATTCAAATCGTCCGTTGCCGAATATATCATATTGTAATGGAACATCCTGTGTGTACGGTTCACCAGCTCGCCTTTTCGCAATAGATTGACCTTGACTATCCGTTTATCGCTTTCCGACCTGTCCCTTGTCACATACCCTTTTTCAATCAGCTTATTTACAGCCGTCGTCAACGTACCTACCGTGACCCCAAGCTTTGCCGCGATCTCAGACATACTGCCGCCGTCCTTTCCGATAGCTTCCAGCGTATGTATTTCCGTAATGGATACATCATTGAATTCGCCGTCCTGCAAAACGAGCTGTTCGATTTTAAGCACCTTGTTAAACAGCTCTACAAGTACATCATTCACCTTCGCGGCATAGGTCTGTTCCATAGATATTCCTCAAATTCTTTTGATTATCAAACTAATTTATTATAATCCAGATGATAAACCTTGTCAACGGAATTGACTTGCGGTAGATTCACAAATAATGTATTATTACAGACGAAAAAGCAGTTTCGGAGGTTGGCATGAATAGATTCTGGAGCAAAAGCCTTAGTTCCATAAAACCATATACGCCGGGGGAACAGCCAAAGGAAAAGCTGATAAAGCTGAATACCAATGAAAATCCCTATCCGCCTGCTCCCGCAGTCCTTTCCGCTATAGATGAGGCGAAGGATCATTTGCGGTTATACCCTCCGCCGGAGAGTGACGGTTTGGCCGCAACTCTGGCCGCGTACCATAAAGTGGATAAAAACATGATCTTTTGCGGTAACGGCTCCGATGAAGTTTTGGCGTTGGCCTATCTCGCATTTTTCCATGACAGAGGGGTTATCGCGCCGGATATTAGTTATAGTTTTTATCCCGTTTATGCAAAGATGTTTGATGTAGAATACCATACTATCCAGCTTAGCGAAGATTTTTGCATAGATGCGGCAAAAATGAACGGCTTGGGCAAGGGTGTTATCTTTGCAAATCCGAACGCGCCGACGTCCCTGTTTATGCCCGTCGCACAGATTGAACAGATACTCATACAAAACCCGGACGCAGTGGTCCTGGTAGATGAAGCATATATTGATTTTGGTGGGGAAACATGCATCCAGTTGCTTGATAAATATGAAAACCTGCTTGTAACGAGGACTTTCAGCAAATCGCATTCACTCGCAGGACTCAGGGTCGGTTACGCTGTTGGACAAGAGGGGCTGATAGAAGCATTGTATATCGTTAAGAATAGCTTTAACAGTTATCCGCTCGACATTTTGGCGCAAGCCGGCGCTAAAGCCGCCATTAACGCCTTGGATTATTATTCTCATACCAAAGCAAAAATTATTTCAACGAGAAGGAACGCCGCCAACCGAATGCGCGCAATGGGATTCAATGTCTTACCGGCAAGCGCGAACTTCATATTTGCCGAACATCCAGAAATGCCCGCAAAACTGCTGTTGGACGAACTTCGGTCAAGAAAAATATTGGTCAGGCATTTTAACCTGCCGCGGATAGAGAATTTTTTGCGGATATCCATTGGTACAGATGATGAAATGGAAGCTTTTTTCAGGGCTCTGAGCGACATTTTTACCAGATAGAATAAAACCGGAGTGATCGTTCCTCCGGTTTTTTTATTGCTTTTTTATATTAGATTGAAAGAAGCGCATGCTGTTCGCCCCGTCTGGGATTCACCCGGCCCCTTTATCTCTATACTCTTTGCCGCGCAATTATAGTTCTGATTGTGCCTGCATTTGGACGCCGTACAGATGACACGCGTTTCTTCGTTGTGCATATCGCTACCAAACTCGGTATCTCCCCATCTTGATGAGAATAAGCCGTCTCCTATATTCGCCGTGCCGCTCAGCTTTCCGTCAGAGTTTTCCATCGAGGTAAATATGTAATCGCCGGCATTATCAGTATAACTATTGCAAAAAGTGTTTCTTGCTTCTTTCGTCATGCCGCCGCGTACCTGAATTGTGTTCGCTCCGCATTGGCAGTTATCGTTGTGGATGCATTTTTTCGCCGTACATTTTAAGTTTTCCATAGGCCACCTACTGTTGGCTGTAGCTTGCGCACATGCTTTCGTCATCCGGCTTGCCGGACCCGTTTCCTTTACACGGGCTAACTTGTATACTCGTGAGATTGCATGCCCCGTTTTCATCATGGTGCCTGCAACTTTCTACGGAGCAATTAATGGCTTGAGATCCCTTTTGGCTAAACATTATCGTCCCCTCCTTTTGTTTTTATTATCATGTCTCAATTATCCGTAATTATGTATCCCGATAATAAAAAAACCCAAAAAATACTGCTATTGGCGAATTCTATTTTTTGATGATATAATACCGTAAATGTAATTATTGGAGGACAGAAGCTATGGCTGTCTTTGATATCGATCTTGTCGGTAAGATCGGCTCAATGGCCTTGATTAACATTGACGATAACGACATCGATTATAATATTTTCAGCCGTTTGGGCAAAGAGATGCATCCCGGCATGGTATGGGTCTCCAGCGGCGCGTCTGAAATCGGTAGGCTGGACCATATGAAACGCTACGGCGCGCCTTTGGAAGGAGATTCCGAGGATATCAAAGCGGATTATTCCTCGCAGGGCCAGGCAATACTGATGCAGACTTACCGTCAGTTTATCCCTCAGCAATACAGCGTCCGCCAGCTTTTGGTAGAGCATCAGCATTTTAACGATGCGGATAAACGCGAGCATATACGCCAGTTTATTTTACGTTGTCCCGCGCAAAACGCCATACCTATAATAAACTACAACGATCCCGTCAGTTCCGAGGAATCCCGCCGTTTTGAGCTGGCAAACCTCAAGACCAGCGGCGGCGCGGATGTTGTTGAATGTGCCGACAACGACGAGACCGCTTCCGTTATGGCTGTTTTATTACGCGCAAAAATGCTAGTAATACTTTCCAGCGTGCTTGGCATATATCAAGACCCTGACGATAGCGGAACTATAATCACTGAAATTAGCGGTAAAGATACAGATGAAGTGATCGCCAATGTCCGTGAGATGCAGAAATTTTGTATAGGTACCAGCAGAGAAGGTTCCAACGGCGCAAAAGCCAAGCTGGAATACATCATCGAGCCCCTTAAATATGGCACTACCGTGATTATCGGTCACGGCGGTTTTAAGCTTTCGGATGTGGTCGCGGGAAAGGTTCCCCGCACTATAATCGGCGTAAGATAAAAAGAATGAAATAAAAAAACCCCCGCCTTCAGTGTGTTCCGAAGGCGGGGGTTTTTTGTTATTTAAAGTTGACTAAGTTTTTCATAATATGCAAACTTGGCTTTTGCTTCGTTTGCCGCCCTGTCAAACAACTCATCTGCAACTTCCGGGAACTGCTGCTTCAACGTTGTATAGCGCGTTTCTCCTGATATGAATTCCTTGTAATCACCGGTTGGCGCTTTGCTGTCTAGAGTAAACGGGTTCTTCCCTTCGGCAGAAAGGTCAGGATTGTAGCGGTATAGCTGCCAATAGCCGGAATCGACCGCGGCTTTGGCTTCCGCTTGTGCCAGACCCATATTAATGCCGTGGTTGATACATGGCGCATAGCAGATAATAAGCGATGGCCCCTTGTAAGCTTCCGCTTCGCTAACTGCCTTCAAAAGCTGGTTTGCATTGGAACCCATACAGACGCTGGCGACATAGATGTAGCCATAGGACATGGCAATCAAGCCAAGATCCTTTTTCCGCGTACGTTTGCCGGCAGCCGCAAACTTTGCGACGGAGCCCGTTGGTGTGGCTTTAGAACTTTGGCCGCCAGTGTTTGAATATACTTCGGTATCCAATACGAGGATATTGACGTCCTCTCCCATTGCCAAAACATGGTCCAATCCGCCGTATCCTATGTCATACGCCCAACCGTCGCCGCCGATGACCCATACCGATTTCTTTACAAACAGATCCTGCTCCAGCATGATCTGCTTCAATAGTTTCTTTTCGTTGCCCGTAGCGTTCTTGGCCGCTTCAGGCAAAGCTT
>JAVBOF010000062.1:0-19080 GCA_031550915.1 Eubacteriales bacterium
AAATACCGCTATCTTGACCTCCGCAGGCCGGAGATGCAGCAAAACCTTATCCTCAGGCATAAAATGGCCCATATCGCAAGGAATTACCTCAGTGATAACGGATTTTTAGAGATAGAAACGCCATTTTTGATCAAGAGTACACCGGAGGGAGCGAGGGATTATCTGGTGCCTTCAAGGCTGCATCCGGGCAAGTTTTTTGCCCTGCCGCAATCGCCCCAGTTGTTTAAACAACTATTGATGGTATCCGGCATGGACCGCTATTTCCAGATAGCGCGCTGTTTCAGGGACGAAGACCTGCGTGCGGACAGGCAGCCTGAATTTACACAAATAGACCTTGAGATGTCATTTGTGGATGAAGACGACGTTATGGCAATGAATGAAGGGCTTATAACCGAGATTTTTAAAGAAACGCTGGGTGTTGACGTAAAACTGCCCATTAAGAGACTGACGTATCAGGAAGCAATGGATAGGTTCGGAAGCGATAAACCGGACACCCGGTTTGGATTTGAGCTGAAAGACATTAGCGATATAGTCGAAGGTTGCGGCTTCAATGTTTTTGCCGGGGCTTTGCAAAAAGGCGGCAGTGTGAGATGTATAAACGCGAAGGGATGCGAGCCCAAGTTTGCCCGCAGGGAGATCGACTCTCTTGTAGATTTTGTCAAAATATACCGCGCGAAAGGCATGGCGTGGATCAGCGTAAAGGAAGACGGACTGCAATCCCCTATTACGAAGTTTCTTACGCAGGAAGAGACCGACGCCATCCTGAAACGGATGGATGCACAGGTTGGTGATATACTTTTCTTTATGGCGGATAAAAACGACATCGTTTATGACTCGCTCGGCAATCTGCGGCTGGAGCTGGCAAGAAGGCTAGAGCTTCTGGATCCGGGTGAATATGACTTTCTCTGGGTCACGGACTTCCCGCTTCTTGAGTATGACGAGGACGAGGATAGGTATGTGGCGAAGCACCATCCGTTCACAAGCCCAAAGGATGAGGATATAGAGCTGTTGGAAAAGGACCCGGGAAAGGTACGGGCGAAGGCATATGATATGGTGCTTAACGGAAACGAGATCGGCGGCGGAAGCATACGTATACATAGCGCGGAGCTGCAGCAAACGATGTTTAAGGTGCTTGGTTTCAGCGAGGAACAGGCAAACGAACGCTTTGGTTTCCTCATGGAAGCCTTTAAATTCGGACCACCGCCGCATGGCGGCTTGGCGTTTGGGTTCGACAGGCTGGCTATGCTTATAGCGGGCAAGAGCTCGATTCGTGACGTTATAGCTTTCCCGAAGGTACAAAACGCTGGATGCCTTATGACGGACGCACCGTCATTTGTGGATGAACTACAGCTGGATGAGCTGCATATAGATATCGCGGAGATGGATGACGATTGAGCGACAGATTCATAAAAAACCGTACCATGATAGGGAAGCCGGCTATGGATGCTTTACTAAATGCAAAAGTAGCCGTTTTCGGAATTGGCGGCGTCGGCGGGTATGCAGCCGAAGCTTTGGCGCGTTCGGGTGTCGGATACCTTTATCTTTTGGATAGGGATGTTGTAGAGAAAAGCAATATCAACAGGCAGATAATAGCTACGGACGATACGCTTAGTTTTGCTAAGGTCGAGGCCATGAAGCGACGGATCGCCTCAATAAATCCGGATGCTGAAGTATACGCCGTTACGGACTTTTTCTTGCCGGATAACGCCGAAAGCCTTTTTCCAAAGGATTGTACGCATATAATCGACGCTATGGACAATGTGAGCGCTAAAATAATATTGGCGGCATTATCAAAGGAAAGAGGAATAATGCTGTTTTCCTGTATGGGTACAGGTAACAGGCTGGATCCATCAATGCTTAGAGTAGCGGATATATACAAGACATCTGGTGATCCTCTGGCAAAGGTAATGCGCAAGGAACTAAAGCAAATCGGTATAAAGGAGCTTCCGGTAGTATACTCACTGGAAAAGCCATACAGCCATAATGGGCAGTTTGACAGAACCCCATCCAGCATGCCTTTTGTACCATCTGCCGCGGGGATGCTACTGGCTTCTTTGGTTGTGAGGGATATAATCGGAGTAAAAAACCATGATTAACGGGTTATACTAACAGCGGTTTACAAAAACCTGTGGAAATAATATAATTTATACAGGAAACAAATTAGGAGGGTCTTATGGCTTCAGAAAACGTTGTTATCATAAATAAGGACAATTTCGAATCGGAGGTTATCAATTCGGATATCCCGGTGCTCGTAGACTTTTGGGCGGAATGGTGCGGGCCGTGTAAAATGGTAGGCCCGATAATCGATTCACTTGCAGATGATTGGAAGGGAAAAGCAAAGGTTGCCAAAATAAATATCGATGAAGAGCAGGAACTAGCGGTGCAGTTCAAGGTAATGAGCATACCTACGTTGATGCTTTTCAAATGCGGCAGTGTAGTTGAAAAAAACGTTGGAGCCATGCCCAAACAGGCTCTTGAATCTATGATATCAAAAAATATCTAGCCTGTGTCTATTTGTGGCAGGCGATAGTGTTATTACGATAAATGGAAATAGTATCGGCTGTGTTTTTCTACTGTCGCGGCAAAATAAAGGCGCTTAGTGTATCGATACATAAAGCGCCTTTTTCTTGTTACTTCTAAAATATTGCAAATAATTCTAAAGGATCACGCATAAAGTGGGAAGTTCGAACAGATATCCAGAACATCTTTTTTGACGTCCTCAACACAGCTTTCTCCGTTCTTTATGATCCTAGCTATGAGGCTGCCAATCCTTTGCATATCGTTTTCCTTCATACCGCGGGTCGTTACAGCGGGGGTACCGATACGTATACCGCTTGTTACAAAGGGGCTTTGGGTCTCGTTTGGTATGGTGTTTTTATTTACGGTTATATTTGCCATGCCAAGAAGGCCTTCAATCTCTTTGCCGGTCACGCCGTTCTTGGTAAGATCTGCAAGCATAAGATGAGTATCTGTTCCGCCGGAAACCAGCCGAATACCTTCGGTAGTTAGTGCTTCAGCAAGCGCCTTGGCATTGTTTATTATCTGCTGCTGGTATGCTTTGAAATCATCCTGCATCGCCAGTTTGAAACATACTGCCTTAGCTGCGACAATATGCATGAGAGGACCTCCCTGCATGCCGGGGAAAACGGCTTTATCTACGGCTTTGGCGAACTCCTCCGTGCAGAGAATCATACCGGAACGCGGGCCGCGCAGGGTCTTATGCGTTGTCGTGGTCACTATATGTGCATACGGCACTGGGCTTTGGTGCAAGCCGACGGCTACAAGCCCGGCGATATGAGCCATATCAACAAGCAGAAACGCACCGCAGTCGTCCGCGATCTCACGGAAACGTTTGAAATCCATTGCCCTCGGATATGCGCTCGCACCAGCAATTATCATCTTTGGTTTATGCTGCATAGCCATATCATGCAGATGGCCGTAATCTAATACTTCCGTTTCGGGGTCTACGCCATATGTCACAAAATTGTATGTTTTGCCGGAAAAATTGACCGGGCTACCGTGTGTCAAATGCCCACCGTGGGAAAGATTCAGGCCCATTATGGTGTCGCCCTGTTCGACAAGCGCAGCATACGCAGCCGCGTTTGCCTGTGAACCGGAATGCGGTTGAACGTTTGCATGGTCTGCACCGAAAAGTTTCTTCGCCCTATCCCTTGCGAGGTCTTCGGCTATATCAACATGTACGCAGCCGCCATAATAGCGCTTACCGGGGTAGCCTTCGGCATATTTATTTGTCAGATGGCTTCCCGCCGCCTGCAACACAGCCTCATGCACAAAGTTTTCCGATGCGATAAGCTCGAGATGCTCCTGCTGCCGCTTCAATTCATCATACAGCACCTGCGCGATCTCCGGATCTGCGTTCTTTACGATATCAAAATTCAACATATACGCTCCTAAAACCAAAAATAAGATACATTCATTATATTGGCCGCGATCTATTATTTCAAGGATTTTGTAAAAGGCAAAAAACAGCATTGAAGCGTAATGCGGTATATACCGTTATGAAACAAGTTTATATGTCAAAAAAAAAAGTATTGCATATATAAATAACAGGGCATATAATATCCAAGTATTTTAGTCGAATTTATTTGGAGAGCATTGACAATACTATATTGAGTTGATATACTTTAGTTAATTCAGAGTAATATAGTCGGAAATGGAGGCGTCGAATTGAGAATAACCACACGAGGAAGATATGGCGTTGCGGCGATGTTTGAGCTGGCAATGGCAGGTGAAATCAAAGAGAATGGCATATCGATCTATGCTTCCAAGCCAATGCCGCTAAAAATAATTGCCGGCAACCAGGATATTCCGGAACAATATTTGGAACAGTTGGTTTCACTTTTACGCAAAGGCGCGTTGGTAGAGAGCGTTCGCGGAGCCCATGGAGGATATAGGCTTTCTAGAAGCCCTTCCGAAATAACCATAGGCGATATAATCCGCAGCGTTGAGGAACCGACGTTACCTGTGGAGTGCGTAGGTGAGAATAATTTTTGCGCGGCAGCGAGTAAGTGTGCTTCGCGACTTGTATGGCAGGCTATTTCTGACAGCATAAACCAGGTGATAGATAATATCACGCTGCAGGATATGATAGATGATAATAAGCGGCTAAACGAAGCTTGATGGGGTGTTATTATGAACAGGATTTATCTGGACAACGCGGCTACTACAAAGCTGCATGAAGAAGTTTTGAATGAAATGATGCCATATTTGACCGATAATTTCGGGAACGCATCCTCAGTCCATTCGTTTGGAAGGGATGCGAGGCTCGGCATAGATAAAGCGCGAGATAGGATTGCCAAAGCGCTGGGCGCGAGCAGCGCAGAGATATACTTTACTTCCGGCGGTACCGAGGCGGATAACTGGGCCTTAAAGGGAATAGCGGAAGCCTATAGCGCGAAGGGTAAGCATATAATAACATCCGCGATAGAACACCATGCGGTTTTACATACCTGCGCTTATTTGGAAAAACGAGGATTTAGGGTAACTTATCTACCGGTGGATGAAAAAGGAAAGATCAATTTAGATGAATTGAAAAACGCTATTTGTGACGATACTATCCTTATATCGATAATGTTTGCAAATAATGAGATCGGCACGATCCAGCCAATCGAGGAGATCGGTGCCATTGCGCGTGAAAAGGATGTAATATTCCATACCGATGCCGTGCAGGCTGTTGGAAACGTAAAGATATATTTGAAGGATTCCAATATAGACCTCCTTTCATTGTCAGGCCACAAGATTCATGGACCGAAGGGCGTTGTATCACTCTATATACGCAAATGTGTAAAGATCGCTCCTTTTATGCACGGCGGTGCGCATGAAAGAAACCGTAGGGCAGGCACCGAGAACACCGCAGGTATCGTAGGGCTTGGAAAGGCTCTTGAAATTGCCGCGGCTGGCATCAATGCTAAAACGGCAGCTCTGGTAAAGCAAAGAGACAAACTGATAGATACGTTATTGGAGCAGATACCGGAATCCATATTAAACGGGGATAGAGTGGACCGGCTGCCCGGAAACGTTAATATATGCTATAAGTATATCGAAGGGGCATCCCTTCTGATAAATCTCGATATGAAAGGCATTGCCGCATCAAGCGGCTCGGCCTGTACATCCGGATCGTTGGATCCTTCCCATGTTCTGCTGGCCATAGGGCTGGATCACGGGACGGCGCATGGTTCCCTCCGGCTGTCGCTTGGAGAGGATATCTCAGATGAGGATATTGATTACGTTATTAAAACAATAAAAGAAACGGTGCAAAAGCTGAGGGAGTGGTCGCCATTATTCGCGGCCAAAGAGGGAGGAATCAAAAATGTATAGTGAAAAAGTTATGGATCATTTCAGCAATCCGCGTAACGTGGGTGAGATAGAGAACGCAGATGGCGTTGGTACAGTAGGTAACGAACGCTGCGGAGATATAATGAAAATGTATATCAAAGTGGATAACGGTATCATAACAGATGTCAAATTCAAGACATTTGGCTGTGGTGCCGCAATAGCCTCAAGCAGCATGACGACCGAACTAATAAAGGGAAAAAGCATAGAAGAAGCCCTGAAGCTGACCAACAAGGCTGTTGCGGAAGCTCTGGACGGCTTGCCGCCGGTAAAGATGCATTGCTCCGTATTGGCGGAGGAAGCCATAAAGGCGGCCATAGATAACTATTACGAAGGTATAAAGGCCAAAGCGCAGTAGAGCTTTGATATCGCTGAATAACATATATAGCAAAAGCCGGGTATAGATGCCCGGCTTTAATCTTGCCTACGTAATAATTTTGCAGGCTGCCAGTTATAAAAGTTGCGTACGGCGCCTTAGTATTCACGCTTTATTGACAAACATGCGTGTTAAGCATAAAATATCTAGAAAACACTTATGAGGGCTTTTGCGTAATGGAAGGATGATGAGAATGATTATTCGCTTAAAGGACGGCAGCGAAAAGGAGTACCCTTCGGGGCAGACCGTGTTGGAAATCGCAGGGCAAATCAGCCCAAGGCTTGCAAAGGCAGCTTGTGCTGCTAAAATAAACGGGAAACTTTCGGATATCCGGACACCGATAAACTCAGACTCCGATCTTGAGATATATACATTTGAAAACGAAGAGGGAAGAATAGCCTTCAGGCATACTGCTTCGCATATTTTGGCGCAGGCTGTAAAGCGTTTGAATGACAAAGTTGAGCTGGCGATCGGCCCTGCGATAGATAGCGGGTTCTATTATGACTTTGACAGGGAACAGAGCTTCTCTGTAGACGAACTGGAATCTATAGAAAATGAAATGCAAAAGATAATACAGGAAGACCTTCCTTTAGAACGCTTTGAATTGCCGAGGGACGAAGCGTTAAAGCTTTGCGAGAAGATGGGGGAAAGCTATAAGGTCCAACTGATACAGGATTTGCCGGAGAATGAAACAATATCCTTTTACAAACAGGGCGAGTTCACGGATCTTTGCGCAGGCCCGCATATGCCGTCTACCGGCTATATCAAAAACATAAAGTTGCTTAGTGTAGCGGGAGCCTATTGGCGTGGCGATGTGCGCAACAAGATGCTCCAGCGTATATATGGAACGGCGTTTGAAAAGAAAGCGGAGCTCGAAGCCTATCTGCATATGTTGGAAGAGGCTAAGAAACGTGACCACCGCAAGTTGGGCAAGGAGCTGGATCTATTTAGCCTGCATGATGAGGGCCCCGGTTTTCCGTTTTTTCATCCAAAGGGCATGGTCATACGCAATACATTAGAGGACTATTGGCGAAAGATACATGCTGAGGCTGGTTATCAGGAGATAAAGACGCCGATAATATTGAACAGGGATCTTTGGCTGCAATCCGGACACTGGGATCATTACAAGGACAATATGTACTTCACCAAGATAGATGAAGGTGAATTTGCAGTAAAACCGATGAATTGCCCCGGAGCTATGCTAATGTATAAGCGCCGTATCTACAGCTACAAAGATCTGCCGCTAAGGCTTTGTGAGATGGGGCTGGTGCACCGCCATGAAGCATCGGGCGCTTTACACGGTCTTATGCGCGTCCGCTGCTTTACCCAGGATGACGCCCATCACTTTCTAACCAAGGATATGATTCAGCAAGAGGTACTGGAGATAGTGGCTTTCACTATGAAGGTATACAGCGTATTCGGGTTTAAGTTTTCGATAGAACTTTCTACAAGGCCGGAAAACAGTATGGGAAGCGATGAAGATTGGAACGACGCTACAGAAGCGCTTAGGGCTTCGCTGGAAAAAGGTGGGCTTGAGTATAAGGTAAACGAAGGGGATGGCGCCTTTTACGGCCCGAAGATAGATTTCCATCTAGAAGACTGTCTGGGCAGGACATGGCAATGTGGGACCATACAGTTGGACTTCCAGATGCCTGAGAGGTTTGACTTGCACTATATCGGCCAGGACGGTGAGAAGCATAGGCCGGTTATGATACATAGGGTGGTATTCGGCTCGATCGAGCGCTTTATCGGAATATTGACCGAGCATTTTGCCGCAGCGTTCCCCGCTTGGGTCGCGCCGGTTCAGGTAAAAGTCCTTTCGATAACCGAAAGAACCGCTGACGCCGCCGTAGCTCTGGCAAAGGAGCTAAACGCATTGGGCTTCCGAGCCGAGTCGGATATCCGAAACGAAAAGATTGGATTCAAGATCCGCGAGGCGCAGATGGAAAAGATACCATACATGCTTCTTATCGGTGATAAGGAAATGGAAAACGGCATGGTCTCTTTGCGCTCGCGCAAGGATGGTGACCTTGGCACGTGCAGTAAAGAGAGCTTTGTTTCAAAACTGCGTGAAGAAATAGATACAAAGTCGATATAATACGTAAATTGGCTGCAGAAGTATATATAAAGGGCATGGCCTGAATTGGGCTTTGCCCTTTTTGCATGCAAAATAAGGAAATAATTAAGATAACGTTTGTTATACATGGTTTGGAAGAATTTATTTTTATTTATTTACAAGTTTATTATAAAGTTATAGGCATGTTGATCCGATTAAATTATAGTAGGAATGGGCTTCCCGTATATATTTACAAAAGATCCCGTCCGACCTTGGCAATGTATACCGAAAAGATACAAAGGCTGAGAAATCTTTTAAATGAGATTTAGGGAATGGTGTTATGAAAAAAATTTTTTCTGCGGCGGTCGCTGTTGTAATGACTGCCATTATGCTTATGCCTGCCAATATATCACTGGCAGAAGCGCAAAACAAAGCTCCAAAGATATCCGCGCCAAAGAAAATAACGGTTATGGATTATACTTTGACCCCGGTTACGGGAATCAAATTTGTTGATGAGGATGCCGGGGACGGTATTGTAACGGTATTTATAACCGCAAGGACCGGAGTGTTTCATGCCGGTGAAGCGGAGGGCATACAGATTTGGGGTAACCGTACCGCACAGTTGACGGTCGAAGGCACGATACCAAGCATCAATTCCTTTATAAAGAATGAAAATTTAAAGTTCGTCGCACCAGAGAATTACAAATATGATATACCTCTCGATATAGAGATAAATGATAACGGAAGTACCGGTGAAGGCGGGGCATTGAATGCAGTACGTTCGCTCGCTATTGGCGTGACAATGAGGCCCGATCCGACCTTTGCCGCGGTTACTCAAATGCCGCTGCCGACGAGTAAAATAATACTGAAAAGCAGCACGCAGTTACCAATAGATACGGATGAACAGACACCCGAACCTACAACAGAACCAACACCCGAACCTACCGCCCATTTGTTTACACTGGGCGAGGAGAACGAACCTCCGCAAGCGGAGATAGATACTTTCGCCTTGGAATCCATGGCATTGGGCGGCGTGACACTTGGCCTTTTTGCGCCGAAAGCGTCCGTTGATCCGCCACCTCTGACCATAAATGGAGATATCAAAGCGACGGAGGATGTTGCTACAGGATTGTTTTTATCGCCGTCTTCAGTAAGCATTACCGCTCCCGAAGCCGGAGATTTGCCGGTTTCCCTAACCTTTGAAGCCGGTTTCGGAAAACTCAGCCTTGTATCCGTAGGAGGGGCTTCAGGTGTGACCGCGCCTACCAATACCGCTTTAAAAATTGTTTTGGAAGGCACGGCGGCAAAGCTGACGGAATATCTGAATTACCAGAATTTGCAGTATACTACGGAAGCGAACAGGGGAGATGACGTACCTCTAAGGATAACGCTAAACGATAAAGGACATAATACGACCAATACACCGGCAGGAACACCAAACGAGATAATCCTGGATCAAGTGATAAAGATAGATCAGGTAAACGATGCGCCTTCGCTAACGGTACCTACTGGTATGCAGGTAGTTGAAGACACCGAAACACCGATCGCCGGCATAACGTTCTCGGATGTTGAGGAAACGCCGTCAGCTGTAATACAGATTAAAATCAGCGCGACTGCGGGTGTGATAAAGGCTTACGATACAGCTTTACATAGCATAAATGTCAAGGATAACAATACTGGCGCTATCGAACTTGAGGGAGCTATAGGCAATATGCGCGCCTATCTCGCGACAGATCTGCTGAAATATGCACCGGAGCAGGATTCGACGAAACCTGTCGACATACATGTGACAGTCAATGATATGGGCAATTTTGGTTCCGGCGGTGCTAAGGAAGTAACAAAGACCATAAAGTTGGTAATAACTCCTGTAAATGATGCACCGACGATTACCGCCCCGGGTTCTATAAATGTTAAAGAAGACAGGCCGTCGTCAATTACAGGCATTGTATTCGCAGATGTTGACGCGGGCACTTCGCAGATGGTGGCTACGTTTGTATTACCAGCGGATATGGGGATGCTTATGGGACAAAACGAAGGCGGTGTATCTGTAACGGGTACCCGATCGGCGACTCTATCCCTTCGCGGAAACCTTGCTGCTATAAATAAATTTATCGCGGATGGTAAACTGAAATATCAGACTAAGCTGAATGCAATCGGATCGGTAATATTGCAGATTACGATAAGTGATAACGGCAACACCGGAACGGGCGGAACGCTGGAATCGACGAAGAATACAACGTTGGATATAGATCCAAGCGGGCCGTATATTATATCGCTGACTCCGGAAAACAAAGCCACGGTAGACGGAATGCTGCTTGATACACTGAAGATCGTTTTTAGTGAACCGCTGACGCGCGGCGCGGATACGATAGAAGCGCTCGATCTGAACGATACCAGCCTGCCTGCATATGTCTGGGACGCGTCTGATGATACGATGGTCAAACTTTCGCGGACTTATATGAACAACGACACTGTCGAGCTTGTAATTCCAGCTTCAAAGCCGTTGCAGTTCAACAAGACCTATATGATAAGCTTGAAACAGGGCAATGTATATGAGACAAACGGCAGACCCAACGAAGCGTACAGTACCGAGGATTTCTGGACATTCACATTAATACGCCATGTTGACAGCGTAAGCCTTGATTACAGTAAGTACGTTTTGGAAAAGGGCAAAACTTTGAAACTGGACGCGGAGGTATTGCCCGCTGATGCCAGTAACAAGAAGCTTAAATGGACATCCAACAAAACCAGCGTTGCGACGGTTGATGCCGACGGTAATGTAAAGGCCGTTGCGCAGGGCGTGGCAATAATAAAGGCGGAAGCAGAGGATAATGGGATATTTGCGGAATGCGAGATAACCGTATCTTCAGCCCCAACGGCAGTATCATTCAAAGGTTTACCGGAAAAGAACAATATGAAACTTGGCGAAACCTATACGATTACGCCAAAGGCAGAACCGGCTGATTCCGCAGGTACATGGGCATGGGAGTTGGATTCAAAGGTTCTATCCGGAGATATAAAAGCGGACGGCACAATTAATCTGACAGGAGACGTCATTGGAAACGGAGCTCTGAAATCTACGTTCACACCTATTTTGGGAGACCCTATCGTTACAGAGATGACTATGCATGTTTTGCCTCCGTCGAGCGGAATCGCGTTCACAACGGCAGACCAACAGCAAGTTTATGTTGGGGCTACGGTGCAACTATCTCCAGTAATCACACCGACAAACGCATATGATAAAGCCGTAACTTACACGACGGATAAAGCGAATATCGCTAAGGTTGACGAAAAGGGTGTTGTAGAGGGCGTTGCGGCCGGTACGGCGACCATTACCGCAGTGGATTCCGAAGGGCATAAAGCCGTAACGTTCGTAGAGGTTTTGGCGCCTCCGTTTGGTCCCGCAACGCCAACGCCAACGGCTAGTGCTACCGCTACTGTAACGGGTTCGGCGGACCCGTCTTCCACACCTAGGGCAACGGCAGCGGGCAGCTCCACACCAAGAGCTACCGCCAACAATACCAACAGTGGCGGAAGCACCAATAGCGGCGGCAGCACCAATTCAAGTACCAATACTTCAACAGCGACAGGTACGGATGATTCAGCTGATCTGCCGAAAACGGGCGAGAACAACACGGCGCTGGTGATCATAGGCATTTGTATACTGCTTGCGGGCGTAACACTGCTTGTTGTACATCAAAGAAAAAGGCGTACCTGATCTAAATTATCGTAAAGCAAAAGGCTCTTAAAAGAGCCTTTTTTGTATGTATCCGCTTTTTTACCGATATTTATTTCATGGCGTTTCCGGCAAAGGTATTGTCTACAAGTTTATCATACGGTGCTTGCTTATCCAGCTCGCCAGCTTCCGTCATTATCTCCTGCATCAACATAAAGCTTTCTTCTTTCATTATCGGGTCAGACATCCAAGCATCTACATCCTTGTAGCGCTTTGCCACCGTAGCCAAAAGATCCTCGTCCGTATCCGGAAAATACGGCTTTATAACCTTTGCGATATCTTCGGGTTTACTCTCCTGCACCCACTTTTGCCCTTTATACACTGCTTTCATAAAGCGCTGCAGTTTATCTTTATTGGAATCTACATAGCTCTTTTTTACTATGAACGCCGTGAATGGGACTTCTCCCGCGACTTCGCCGACGGATGCAACTATATATCCTTTGCCTTCCTTAACAAAGGACGAGGCTGTCGGTTCAAACATTGTTACGTAATCGCCCTGGCCACCCTCAAAAGCGCCTGCCATAAGGTTGAACTGTACATTGGTATCCACATTTACATCTTTGCCGGGAACAAGCCCCTTGGATTTTAATACATGCTCAAGACACATTTCCGGCATACCGCCCTTTCTGCCACCTATAACCGTCTTGTCTTTCAGGCTTTCCCAACTAAAGTCTTTTTCTTCCTTCCGGGAAATAAGGAAAGAACCGTCCCTCTTGGTAAGTTGCCCTATAACCACGGCATGGTCTTCCTTGCCCTGATTATACACATAAACTGCTGTCTCCGGTCCCATAAGCCCAATATCCGCCTGGCCGCTTAACACCGCGGTCATACTTTTGTCGCTGCCACCTCCGTTTGTGAGCTCGATCGTTAACCCTTGCTCTTCAAAAAAGCCCATTCCCATTGCCGCGTATAGCGGGGAATAGAATACCGAATGGGTCACCTCGTTGATCTGGATCTTTTCCGGCTCAGCTGCTTTACAGCCTGCAAGGGAAATAAAGATCACCATAAGGGCAACGAAAAGGCATAGTAATACGCGTCCTTTTTTCATAAACAATCCTCCTTCATGGCTAATAAGAAGAGTCGAAACTGGGCGGCTCGTATACATAGATATTTTGAGCGTTTTACGATGACCGGTTAGCAATACCATGTTTCATACGCTTTTATTCGATCCTTCTTGCCTCAAACTGTAATCCATATTATTCAGAGCATGCCAAAGAGGTGATTTCAAAAGATTACTGAATTTTAAAGCGTGGAAAATTAAACAGAAAATAATGAATATTAATTTATATTTCTGCTATTAACACAGTGATTGTTATGTGATATAATCATCTAGACTTTGATCATTTTTTAACAAACTCTTTAAAATCGTGGGAGGCAGTAGAATGAGTACAGCACTTGCAAACGACAGGCTCCAGGGCTTCTGTGAGCTGGACGAGGTCATATCCCAGTATAAACACGTCAAAGGGGCGCTTATGCCGGTTATGCAAAAAGCACAGGATATCTTCGGTTGTATAGACTACGATATACAGGTATATATCGCTGAGAAAATGGGCTTGCCATTGACGGATATATACGGTGTGGCAACTTTTTATGCTCAATTTGCGCTTGAACCAAAGGGAGAGCATGTAATAGGTGTTTGCCTCGGCACGGCGTGCTATGTAAAGAACGCCCAGAAGATCGTTGATAAACTTTGCGAAGAGCTTGGAGTTGAAGTCGGCAAAACGACTGACGACGGCAAGTTCACGCTGGAAGCTACCCGCTGCCTTGGTTGCTGCGGCCTTGCGCCTGTTCTTATGATAGGCGACGATGTTCACGGAAGGCTGACAGTGAATGATATAAAGGGTGTGCTGGAGCAATACAGATAACGGCAAAAGTATGAAAGATATCTCATTAAATGTATTGGATATCGTCCAGAACTCTATAACAGCAAAGGCTGACCTTATTCAAATAAGCATCGATATCGATGACGTTAAAGATATGCTTACCGTCACGATAGAGGATAACGGTATAGGTATGGACGAGGGCATGGTAGAGGCTGTTAAGAGTCCGTTTACCACCACAAGGACCACGAGGAAAGTTGGCCTGGGTATACCTATGTTTATGGAAAGAGCGGAATCCTCAGGCGGCAGCTTCGAAATCGAGTCTGTGCTTGGGGCGGGTACAAAGCTCAAAGCTGTTTACGGGCTTTCCCATATAGACAGGCCGCCACTGGGCGAAATAGGCGAAACGGTATATACACTTATAATCTGTAATCCGGACATTGATTTTAATTTTACTTATTCAATAGGCGGAAAGGTATTCTCGCTGGACACCAAAGAGGTACGGGCAGTACTGGGGGACATACCGCTGAACAGCCTTGATGTATCGGAATGGATACGTGCAACCGTGAATGAGGGGATAGCCGAAATAAACACGGTTCCCGTATAAAAATATTATAAATTAGCGGAAAAGGGGATTAGAAAATGAAGTCTTTGGCAGAATTGGAAGCTATCCGCAACAAAACGTTGGAAAACGTCAATTTCCGTAAGGACCAAAACGGCACCCGTGTTGTCGTGGGCATGGCGACATGCGGTATAGCCGCAGGGGCCAGGCCTGTAATGTTGTCATTTATGGATGAGATCAAAAAGCGCGGATTAAACGATGTAACCGTATCCCAGACAGGATGCATAGGCGTTTGCCGACTGGAACCGCTTGTAGAGGTGTTTCGTCCAAACGAAGAAAAGGTCACCTATGTTAAGATGACACCTGAGCTTGTATCGAGGGTCGTGTCTGAACATATTGTAAACGGGCGTGTTGTTGAAGAACTGACCATCGGCTATGCAGAAGCCGAAGATAAATAAGGCATTGGGGGACAAGAGGTATGGATTTATATCGTTCACATGTGTTGATATGCGGAGGTACGGGCTGCACCTCCACAGGTTCGGAAACGCTTATAGAAAAGTTTAAGACGGAGATAGACAAAGCAGGCTTGAGCAAGGAAGTGCTTGTGGTACGAACTGGCTGTTTTGGTCTTTGCGAACACGGGCCCATAGTCATTGTCTATCCTGAAGGCTGTTTTTACAGCCGTATAAAGGCAAAAGATGTAGAACTTATAGTAAGCGAGCACCTTGTTAAGGGCAGGATAGTCACAAAGCTCCTGCATGACGAATCCGTTGATAAGGATGAAAGCATTAAGTCCCTCGATGAGATCGGTTTTTATAAAAAACAAAAGCGTGTAGCCCTTCGTAACTGTGGGATCATAGACCCGGAGCAGATAGATGAATACATTGCTTTTGACGGATATAAGGCCTTGGGAAAAGCATTGACAGAAATGGAACCTCAGCAGGTAATAGACGTTATTAAGCAGTCTGGCTTGCGTGGAAGGGGTGGCGGTGGATTCCCTACAGGAACAAAATGGGAATTCGCGGCAAAATCAAAATCCGAAGAAAAATACGTGCTATGCAACGCCGATGAAGGCGATCCGGGCGCTTTTATGGATAGAAGTGTTTTGGAAGGTGACCCGCACGCTTTAATTGAGGCGATGGAAATAGCCGGATATGCTATAGGCGCAAACCAGGGATATGTATATGTACGCGCGGAGTATCCAATAGCTGTAAAACGCCTGAATATTGCGATAGAACAAGCCAGGAATTATGGATTGCTTGGAAAAGACATATTCGGAACCGGATTCAGCTTCGATCTGGAAATCCGTCTTGGTTCCGGCGCGTTTGTATGCGGAGAAGAGACCGCGCTTATCGCATCAATAGAAGGCCACCGGGGAGAACCCCGTCCGCGACCGCCTTTCCCGGCCGTCAAAGGACTGTTTGCGGAACCTTCGATCCTGAATAACGTTGAGACCTTCGCCAATATCCCGCAGATATTGCTGCAGGGTGCGGATTGGTTTTCTTCCATGGGAACGGAAAAAAGTAAGGGTACCAAAGTATTTGCACTTGGCGGAAAGATAAACAATACCGGTCTTGTTGAAATACCAATGGGTACAAAACTTCGCGAGATCATATATGATATTGGCGGCGGAATACCCGATGGAAAGGCTTTCAAAGCGGCACAAACGGGCGGTCCTTCGGGCGGTTGCATTCCGGCAAGCCTTTTGGATACGCCGATAGATTATGATAATCTTATTGCAATCGGCTCTATGATGGGTTCCGGTGGAATGATCGTAATGGACGAAGACAATTGCATGGTCGATATCGCAAGGTTCTTCCTGGATTTCACGGTGGATGAATCCTGCGGGAAATGCCCGCCTTGCCGCATAGGCACCAAGCGCATGCTTGAGATACTGGAGAGGATAGTTGAAGGCAAGGGCGAAGAAGGTGATCTGGAAAAGCTGGAAAGCCTTGCGGTTGATATCAAGGCAACGGCGCTTTGCGGACTGGGACAGACCGCGCCGAATCCGGTACTTAGCACGATCCGTTATTTCCGCGACGAATACGAAGCGCATATCAGAGACAAAAAATGTCCAGCAGGCCATTGTAAATCCCTTTTGGAATACTTTATCGTTGAAGATGCCTGCAAAATGTGTGGAGTATGCAAAAAGGTTTGTCCGGTAGATGCGATAAGCGGAGAGATCAAGAAAAAGCATGAGATAGACCGCAGCAAATGCGTAAAATGCGGTGCTTGCATAGAAAAATGTAAATTCAACGCGATAGTCAAAAAGTGATATATACACAAAGGCCCCGAGTTTTCGGGGCTTTTTCTATGTGAACCTATCGAATTAAAATAAAGCGGAGATATTTGATTTGGTTTCACCCCGTACAGAAAGAATAATATATTGTCCCGGCTTTTTATATTTTGAAATCTTATGTAAATTAAACCAAATGATAAGGCATTTTTATTATAAAGCTAGTTTGTATCCGAAGCGGAATTTTGGTAGAATACATATTGAAATTATTGGAGGCTTAATGGATGAAAAAATATACCGTTGAGGATATTCAGGTCCTGGAAGGTTTGGATGCTGTAAGAATGAGACCCGGAATGTATATCGGTAGCACCGATTACCGCGGGCTACACCATCTTCTTTGGGAAATAGTCGATAACGCCATAGACGAGGCGGCTAACGGATTCGCGGATAGGATAAGTATAAACCTTCACGCAGATGGCGCAGTGACGGTTGAGGATAATGGCAGGGGCATTCCCGTAGGAATGCATCAAGAGAAGGGCATAACCGGCGTAGAGCTTGTTTTTACACAATTGCACGCGGGAGGCAAGTTCAATTCAGAAAACTATAATTTCTCCGGCGGATTACACGGCGTTGGCGCGTCGGTCGTAAACGCGCTTTCGGAATGGCTCGTGGCGGATGTGGCTGTCGAGGGCTACCAATATAGGATGGAATTTGCCAGCGTATTTGATACCGCGAGCGGAAAGGTAAAGAGCGGAAAAGCCAAAACAGGCCTGGAAGAACTCGGAAGGACGCGCAGAAGGGGCAGCAAGATCACTTACCTTCCTGATTCGCGCATATTTGAAACCACAGAGCATAATTTTGAACTTATTGCTAGGCGCATCAGGGAGCTTTCGTTTCTTAACGCCGGCGTTACCATGGAGCTTACGGATGAGCGGAGCCTGCACGGCGGCGCGCCGAGGCATGTGGAATACTGCTGCGACGGCGGATTGAATGATTTTGTTAAATACCTGAACAAGGATAAATCTCCACTATTTGATAAACCGGTATTTATTAGCGGAGAGAAGGACGGGATACTCGTATCTATGGCTCTTCAATATAACGATAGCTACAATGAAACGGTGTATTCATATGTCAACAATATCTACACCAGCGACGGCGGCACGCACGAAACAGGCTTAAAGACAGCGATGACAAAGGCTTTTAATGATTACTTGCGTAAGTCAGGGGTGTTAAAAGAGAAGGATAAAAACCTTGCGGGCGAAGACTTTCGTGAAGGTCTTACGGCAGTGCTTTCTATTAAGATGATAGACGCTCAGTTTGAAGGCCAGACGAAGGGCAGGCTTGGTAACACCGAAGCAAGAATAGCTGTTGAATATGTCGTTATGGAGCATCTTCCACTCTTTCTAGACGATCTTCGCAACGCAGGTATCGTAGGCGCTATCATGGATAAATCCATTAAGGCCGCAAAGGTCAGAGAGGCGGCACGGAAAGCCAGAAACACTGCAAGGGAAAGAAATAAACTTGAGGGAGCCCCTCTGGTAGGGAAATTATCCAGTTGCACTGGCAAAAAAGCGGATGAAAACGAACTGTTTATAGTAGAGGGGGATAGCGCTGGCGGCAGTGCCAAACAGGGAAGGGATCGAAGGTTCCAGGCGATTTTGCCGCTGCGAGGAAAGCCTCTTAATGTTGAGAAAAAACGGTTGGACCAGGTTTTGGAAAACGAAGAGTTCCGCACGATTATTACAGCGCTGGGCACCAGTATAGATGAGGATTTTGACCTTTCAGGGCTGAGATACAATAAGATTATTATACTTTCGGACGCCGATCAGGACGGCGCGCACATTCGGGCGATCTTGCTAACTTTTTTCTTTCGTTATATGAAGGAGCTTATTACTGAAGGCCACGTCTACATCGGAATGCCTCCGTTATATAGGATATCCAAGGGCAACAGGCTGGAATATGCGTATGACGAAGCAGAGCTAGAGAAAAAATGCAAATCCTTTGGCAAGGATTATAATCTGCAGCGATACAAGGGCCTCGGAGAGATGAACCCCTCACAGCTTTGGGAGACGACATTGAATCCTTCGACGAGGGCGCTGATGCGCGTAGGATTGGATGACGCGGCTGAGGCGGAAGACAAGGTGACCGTGCTTATGGGGGACAAAGTTGAACCTAGAAAGCTTTACATCAGCGAACATGCAGATTTTAATAAAGAAGATAATTTTGAGAGAGCGGAGGGATAGCCGTTGGCAGCTAAGAGCAAGGAATCGGGCGGTGAAGCCGTCCGCGAGAGGATATATGATGTATCGCTGGAAGATGTGATGCATAATTCCATGATGCCGTATGCCGAATACGTAATTATGGAACGCGCGCTTCCACGCGTAGAGGACGGATTGAAACCCGTCCAGCGTAGGATATTATATTCTATGATGGAACTGGGC